>CAYZBC010000453.1:0-3640 GCA_964476535.1 uncultured Maribellus sp. | reverse complement strand
ATAAGTCTGACATTACATTTCCAACAAATAATAAAAAGATATTCCTTCATTATATCCCTTCAAATGAAAGCGATATAGTTTATTCAAGTTTTAGCCCTAATATTTATTATCCTGATCCAATACATGATCATTATGAACATGTTTATTCTCCATTTTATCGATTTACACAAAAAGGAATTATTTCTAACGATTATCCATATGGCACGCAACGTTTAAACTTAATACTACCAACAACATTTAATTCAAAAATTGAAAAAGGGTATGGATTTATATATCCTGGGTTTAAATTAGAACAAGATTTGTCTCAAATAAAATTTGAGGAGAGAAGCCATATGGATTATGGAGGGTGGTTTCTTTTCAGGGAAAATAGCTCTTCACTAAGAAACTTCGACACATATAAATCAAAACTATTTGTTTTAAATAGCAATGGAGAGTTATTAGATAAAAGGGAGGGTAAAAATTATTTACAAAACTTTGACCAATTACATGAAATAAGGAATTTTTCAGATGAAAATACAAATTATAACATTGCTCTTTATAACTATTATAAATTTGACAAAAATCTATACGGGCATAATCTTTATATAGCAAAACCCAATATGAAAAATGAAAGCGTCTATGCGTTCGGAATTGCGGATCTAAGGTTACTTACTTTGACTAATCAATTTAATGAGCCTACTAGTTATTTTGAAAATACTGACACTATTAATTTGAATGCTGTAATCGAAACTTTTCAGCCTTCGGTAATTAATAAAGATTCAATTTTTTATTATTATAGAAAGCATGGTAGTACTGACTGGAATAGGTTAGCGACTTTAAGCAATGAAAAAATAGAATCTCTTGATTTAGGAAAGTTGATTGAATGCTCTATCAATATTTTTGCAGGCGATTTAGTAAATGAATCAGGTATTTATGATTTAAAAATCGAAATAAATTGTGAACACGGTGGAGGAGCAGAGTATTTTATCAATCCAGCATTTACCATTGGAGAAATTAGTAAACCTTCTATAAGGTCAGAATTGATAGAATGGGAAAAGGATACTTTTAATATAAAACAAGAGAATTTAATTGAACTCTCTTTACATTCATGTTTTTCAGATACTTTGAATACGAAAATATCATTTTTGTCAATGAAGATGAAGGCAAATATTTATCATAACCTTCTAACTATCTATACTATAGATTTGTCAGAATCATTTTCGGATAGTATTAGATTTTTTGTTTCTGATGGAATAATTAATGATTCGGCAATAATTTTTGTAGATTATAATAAAAAAAAGATTCTAATTAATGATACGTTGGAGTATTGTATTTTAGATAATTTCCACCCTAGTTATACCTATGATTTATCTAATCTTTTTAAAGTAGAAGGAGAGCAACAAGAAATAAACTACTCAATACATAAATTATCGAATACATCTTATTTAAAAACTGAAATTGACCCGCAAAATACATTAAAGATCAAAGCACTAAGACCTGGTATCAATAAAAGTATTTACTGTACTATTGCAGGATCCTTTAATAATGATACTGTTTTTACACAAGTAGAAATTAGAATGCAATTTGAAGATTGGACTGTTCTTGAACCCGCTGCAATAAATGATTTTGAGGTAGCAATTAACTCCCCAGATACAATATTTAAAATAAATAATTTTTTTATTGATAATGATTCGCTTAATACAAGCATTGATAAAATTAATGCATTTAGTTCAAATAATTCTCTAATTGAAACTGAGGTTATTGACTCCTTCCTTGTTCTACACTTTAAGAAGGATAGAATTGGAAAATCTAGAATTGTAATCTGGAGCCATGAACAAGGCACATCGTGGTATCCTCAAAATTCATTTAACGTAACAGTTGTTAGTAACTCATCTAATTGTATTACAAAAATAAATGATTTAACCGATTTATTAGTTCCAGAAAATTTTCCAACGGTAAGTATTAACCTTGATTCAATATTCTATTCAGAGGGTGATATCTCCTATAGTGCTTATGCAGAGAACCCTAACATCGTCGGAGTTGGGGTCAATGGTAATATTCTCGAAATACACTCTAGATCCGAGCAACATTATAGGACAGATGTCAGGTATACTCAAATTCATATTCAGGCAACCACCACAGAAGGATGTAGTGTTTCAAATTCTTTTTGGTTTGCGCTGAAATTTAAGAATGATATAAAATGCTTTGAAAAGATTCCAGATATTGCTTGCATATTAAAGTCAAATATCTTGAAATTAAATCTATCTCAATATTTTGGCATGTTTGACAATATATATTTTGAAATTCAAAATAATTCAATCATTAAAGTTGGAAAGACTTATCGGCAATATTATGGCAATTACAATAGATTACAAGAATTTGAACTATTGCAAATAGGATCGACAAAAGCACGTGTGAATGTTTTCCTAAACAATGGGGGAATGGTATCACAAGAATTTCAAATTAAAGTTTTGGATTGCGAAAATACTGAAACAACAAAAACAAAATTCATTTGCCTCGGCGAGACATACAAAGGATACACTGAATCTACTCAATTTAGCGAAACATTTCAGATGGAAAATGGCTGTGACAGCATAGTTACAACAAACCTTATGGTCAATCCAACTTTCAATACTACAGAGGATGTAACTATATGCGCAGGTACATCGCACAAAGGCTGGACAGAAACAAACACTTATTTTGAGAACCTTGTATCAATTACTGGCTGTGATAGTATTGTTACCACAAACCTAGTTGTAAGTGATGCTTATGAAATTACCGAAGAAAAATCAATCTGCCAGGGAGAAACCTATAACGGGTGGAGTGAAACAAACCAATATACACAAACCCTGCAAGCTCAAAACGGTTGCGATAGTATAGTGACAATTATCCTAACTGTCAACCCAACTTACAACATTCCCGAGAATATAACAATTTGCGAAGGAGCTTCGCACAAAGGTTGGACAGAGCCAAGCACTTATGTGGAAAACCTTTTATCTTCAACTGGTTGCGATAGTATTGTTACTACAAACCTGTCATTTTACTCATCTTATCAACCTAAAGTCAGCATTCGTGGAGATACTTTAATCTCAACTGATAGTTACTCATTTTATCAATGGTTGAATATAGCTGGGGAAATTATTGGAGCGAATAATGTTGAATATAAAATTACTGAATCGGGAGAATATTATTTGTCTGTTACTGATGAAAATGGTTGTACAAATACATCCGCAATTGTAAATGTGGTGTATTCCACAATTCAATCAAACTCATTTGAACGTCTTAAATACACGATAATTCCAAATCCGAACAGAGGTAGATTCAGTTTCAGGATAGACTCAAATCCCAAAGATGATTTGACCTTAAAACTAATAAATTCGTTTGGACAAGTTGTTGAAGTTCGGGCAATAAAATCGACTGTAACTAATCAAGCAGAACAGTTTGATGTATCGCATTTAAGCAAAGGAATTTATCATTTGATTATTACTGCTGACAATTATCTAAAGAGTGAAAAAATTGTAATTCAATAAAAAATCCGGCTAAAACAAATTAGCCGGATTTTTTATATCTCTACTGGCTCTAAATCCCACTAAAATCAACCCCTTCGAATAAAATAGAGGGAGTTAGCCAGGAAGAACTTTCGTTTACGTCGTTGCCAATC
>CAYZBC010000452.1:0-3651 GCA_964476535.1 uncultured Maribellus sp. | reverse complement strand
CAAGCAATTATATAGGATTCACATGGATGGAGGCTATACATCCTTATATAGGATACCCTTCAAAATGGCAGTCTTGGGATCCTCCTCCCATATTCAACTGTCCTTCTGATCGGGGAGTAGTTCAAGCAGGACTTCGGGCATCCTATAATATAAATTCTTTTCGCACTTACAATGATGATAATGTCCTCGGTTTCTATGGCATCGGAGACTGTGGCCATGGTAATCATACTAAAGATTCTCGTGTTCCAGACCCTTCTGGCACTATCATTTTGGTTGATGGCCGCACCAATATTTATGGATGGCGACACTTTGAAAACTGCTTTGTGAGGTATCCGGCGGATATTATTCCTAAGCATAATGGGGGAAATAACTATCTTTTTTGTGATGGGCATGTTGCCTGGCTTAAGTACTCTGAGACTGTAGGCACAGGAACAACAAGCAAATACCATGCAAAAGGTATGTGGACAAAAACCGCTGGTGATTAAATCTAAAGAATTTTTTTAAGTTTTTAATTTTTAACAAAGCACTGATAGGAAATTAGCCGTATGAGTTATCGAAAAGATGAAATCGGATCTGGTTATAATGAGGTTGCTCTTAGGGGAGAGCATAGACCTGTGAAAGATCTGCATACTAAAGAAGAATTGCTGAAAATCCTTGATTCTCTGAAACGTGCAGGAGTAGAAGCATGGTGGTACAGTGTTTCTGCCAAAGGTTCTATTCCATTATTTAAGAGCAAGATATTACCTCATCATTCCAAAGCGGTGGAGAAAGATTTTTATCGCTGGCTCGTAGAAGAGGCTCATAAACGAGATATAATTCTTTTTAGCTGGGAATACTTGAGTACTGCACCGCTTTTGATGGAACAACATCCAGACTGGCGGATGCAATTCACGGAATGTGAAAAAGGACGTCCTGAACGGGATAGACAATTTGCCTGTTATTTATCACCGTATGGTGACTTGCTTAAAGAATTTTGCGTAGAGGTTGTTAATGATTTGGGTATTGATGGAATATGGTTTGATGGTAGCTTTATGCGTGGTACGCATCGAGACAAACTCGGATGTATATGCCCACGTTGCCAGAAGAGGTTTAAAAACGATACAGGGCTAACTATTCCTAAACGAGTAGATTGGAGTGATAAGACTTTTAAAGAGTGGATTAAATGGCGTTACCACTTCTTTGGCGAGTACTGGAAGTCATTGGCAGACTACGTGCGCAGTAAAAATAAGAAGGCATTGATTGTCTACAACCATTTTAACAGATTGAATATAAATGCAGAAGGCGCCTGTCCATTGCAACATCTACCAATGGATGCCCTAATTGCTGGTGAAATTGATGATCAACCATATCAAACGATGCTGATGATTAAATATTTGAGGAGCGTTAGCAATAAATATCCGCCGGAATTGTGGCTGAATGCTCTGGATGGGACTTTACCTCAGTATCCCTCTCGTCCCCATCCTGATCCTATTAGTTTAATCTTTCATGGGGAAACCTGTATGACAGCAGGTGGTTTCCCCAGTTATGGAGGTTCTCATCCTATGTTTCTTGAAGACACCCTTAAAGAAATTGGTGATGAACTTAAGCCGCGCGCTCCTTACGTAGGAGGTGAACCTCTGCTTTACGCGGGAATAGTTTTATCTTCTTCTACTAAAGATTTTGCATATCCGAGAGACCCTTATCCTACATGGAAGTCTATACATGGAATGCACAATATTTTAACTCATCTTCATCTCCCTTCAGAAATAATTTTAGAGAATCAACTGACTCTAGCGGATTTAAAGAAGTTTCCTGTAGTTATTCTTTCCGATGTGCAATGTTTAACTGTGCAGGCAGCAGATGCACTAAAGGGCTACGTTAACCATGGAGGGATTCTTTTGGTAACAGGACTTTCCGGTGTAAAGGACGAGTATGGGCAAGAACGGGAACAAGGTATTCTGGATGCTCTAGTTGGTATTAGAAAGCGTGATACAGAGAGCGGGATGCTGGTGATTTATCCAGATTCAAAGATACTTAAGGAAAATTTTCCCTCCTGTTTTGCTATTTCTGGTGAGAGCAGGCTCGTGGAGGTAGAAGAAAAAGTCAATATTTTGGCCCGGGGTACGGTGCATAAAAAATCAGCCGGCAAATGGAAAACCTTTGATAAAGAGACTTCTCTACCAGCTATAGTTGAGCGTAGAGTAGGTAAAGGATATATTGTCTTTCTATGTGCTGACATAGGAGGAGGCTATGCCGTTAGTCCTAATCGTCGTAGCAGGGAAATCATCAGACGTTTACTTATCCAGCATAAGAAACCTGAGTTCACCGTAGATGCTCCCTATAATGTAGCAGTTACTGCTTGGCATCAATCCGGGAAATTGGTATTTCATCTATTAAACCAGCCTCATACTATTTGTAAACTACCAAATGATCGGTCGCCGCTGTTTCCAGAAGATTTTCCGCCATGTGGCCCTATCACTATAAAACTGGACAAGGAGATTAAAAGAATCTCTTCACCTATATCAGAAGAGGGATTACATTTGAAAACAAAATCAATGAACTCCAGTATAATCTTAGAAAGATTAGAAATGCATAATATATTGGACTTAGAAGTGTGAACGCAAAAAATTACAATCTTTATTGGGGAGATATACATATTCATTCAGCGGTATCCAGGCGATGTTTTAATTTTGGGCTGGAACCGGAAGGTTACAATGGTCGACCTTTGGATTGTTATAGATTCGCCAGAGAAATTGCGGGATTGGATTTTGCCGCAGTGACCGATCATGATTGCACAGCGATGGCAAGAGAAATGACTGAAGAAGAATGGCAGGAAGTGCTTAATGCGGCAGAGAAAATGAATAAAGAAGGGAAGTTTGTAACCATACCTGCTTATGAATACTCTAATAGGCTATACGGCCATTATAATGTCTATTTTCTCGATAAGGATGCAAAGTTGTTCAGTTGCGACATCTATAAAAAACCATCTCAATTATGGAAGGCTTTGCAAAATTATAACCAAGAGGCAATTACCATTCCCCATCACACTGCCAGGTTTAAAACTCTCGTAAACTGGGATTATTGCGAGGAAAAATTTGAACCGGTTACTGAGATTACTAGCTGCTGGGGAGATTATGAGTATGCAGGCAACGATTTCGAGTGTGATCCAAACTGGTCACCCAGCATTCCAGGTCACTTTGTTAGGGATGCACTCCAAAAGGGATATATGCTTGGATTCGTGGGGGGAGGCGATATCCACAATGGAAGAAGTGGCGGCGTTTTTAACATCGACGTCCACAAAATGAAAGAGTTGCCTAAAAATCTAAAGAGCATGCTTAGGTACAGAATCCATCCTTTTGGTGGGGGACTAACAGGCGTGTATGCCAAGAAACTGTCCAGAAAAGATATCTTTAATGCCATAAAAGAGAGAAGGTGCTATGCCGCCAGTGGATATAAAATAGGGCTTAAGTTCTATCTTAATGAACATATAATGGGAGAGGTATCTCAACTGGATAAGGAGTATCCGGCAAGATTAAAAGTGGATGTAAACAGCCCTCATTCTATACACTGTATAGAGATAATCAGAAATGGGCATATACTCGCAAGAGGTGGCGCAGGTGGCAGGGAGGAAATTGAACTTAGCGATGGTGGCAATAAAGCGAGATTCGAATT
>CAYZBC010000451.1:0-3660 GCA_964476535.1 uncultured Maribellus sp. | reverse complement strand
AAACCATTCCGAACTAAAAGCGCTTAAATCGTTGATTTTAAGTGCTTTTTTTATTATGGCGAATTCAAATAAAAGCATTAAAAGTCAAATAAAAGGGGACTAAATCGAGACCTATATGAAATTTTCTGAAATAGGTCTCTCTAATGTTTGTAACTCTTTGATATTCACGATTTAAATTGGATTGTTTTGGTCTCGTTTGGTGTTGTGTTTATATCATTTTAGTGGTAATTTTATGCCAGAAGCGAGACCCCGAATATTAAAATTATAATATGAGAGTTACGGTAAATTTACAAATCAAAAAATCGAAGGTGCGCAATGATGGGAAATGCCCTATTTACGCGCGATGTACAATGGATAAAAAAAGGATTGAGTTATCTACTGGCATTTTTGCATTTAAATCGGACTGGGACGAAAAAGCTCAAGTTCTATTTGGGCGAAGTGAAAAAATCAGGATTTTGAATAATCTGTTAGATAAATTTGTCTCTAAAATTTACGACGTTTACAATCAATTGGAAGCAACCACGGAAGAGTTTGATATCTTTTTTCTTAAAGAAAAATTGACAGGGATTAAACTGCAAAATAACATACTGGAAATATTTGATAAAGTCATCTCTTCAATTGAATCGAAGCTAAACAAGGGATATGCATTGGGAACAATAAAACATTACCGAACAACACGGAATAGGCTTAAAGAGTTTATTCTCAAATACTACAAAATAGTGGATGTTTCTATTGAAAAGGTAGATTACGATTTTTTGAATTCGTTTGATTCTTTTTTGAAACTTACCTACAATATTTCTTCCAATACTGTTTGGGGATATCACCGCCATTTGAAAAAAGTATTGAACGATGCGATAGCAATGAATTTATTACAGAAAAATCCTTACAGGATTTATCGTGTTAAAAGAGTGGAGGCGAACAGGGATTTCTTAACCATTGAAGAAGTGCGTATTTTGGAAAACAAATACATTTCAATAAAACGCGTGGAGTTAGTACGAGATATTTTTGTGTTTGCTTGTTATACTGGGCTTTCATATTCTGATATTTGTAAACTATCCAGAGAGCATTTGCAATTTGGAAATGACTTTGAAGAATGGATTATAATAGATAGGTCGAAAAATGATTCACGCTGCCGGATTCCTTTACTTCCTAATGCAAAAGCTATCTTGGTTAAATACGAAAATTATCCCTTAAATAGTGCTGAAGATCTATTGTTGCCTGTTCATTCCAATCAAAAGATGAATGCTTATTTAAAAGAATTAGCTGACATTTGTGGGATTAATAAAAACCTATCAATGCATGTCGCAAGGCATACTTTTGCAACTTCCATAACACTATCCAATGGCGTGCCAATAGAAACTGTCTCAAAAATGTTGGGGCATAATTCACTGAAGACAACACAGATATATGCGCGTATTGTTGATTCTAAAATATCTGATGATATGAAAAAGCTGAAATCAAAATTGGTAGTATAACTGTTATTTTAGAAAATTTCAGCTATGTTATCAATGTAGCAGGATTCGAACCTGCTCCCAGACATGCCTTTATATCAATGATTTACATTGTTGTTAATTTTGCGGGTCACCGTTTAGGTCACATTTAAAAAGAACGTTATTTTATTGTAAAGTTAAAAATTTCAAATCAATTATCCTTCTAAGTTCAGAAACCATATATAAAGGTAAAGACAAAAGTGTCCAGGAAAGTTCTGCATTTTTATTTGGTACATTAATCTTCGTTTCAAAGCTTCCTATATTAGGAAGATCCATATTAAATCGGATTCCATTTGTTAGCTTCTTTTCGTATAAATAAACTTGAATAGATTTTAAAGTTCCTGTTTTTCCTGCTTTTACTTCAATAGGGTATATTTTATTTTTATGCTGAATAATAAAATCAACTTCCGCATTTGAACTCTTTTCTTCTCTTGACCAGTAGAATAGTTCGGGACTTAAATATGCCTGATGAGTTGTCAACAATTCCTGAGCAACAAACTGTTCTGCAAGCATTCCTTCATTAGCAGTAATCAAATCTTCCAACGCAATGAGGTCTATTTGGTTAAATTGGTTTACAAAACCAATATCCATGAACATCGTTTTGTAAACGTCCTCTTTTACATGTTCTGTAAGTGGGACTTTACTTGCATTACTGTGTTTTACTGTATGAATAATCCTGCTTAGTTCAAGTTTTTTAATCGATTCCTTTAGGTAAGTGGACCTTATTTCCCTGTCGATGTTACTGTATTTTATTTTCCTTCCCGGATATCGTCCACAATACTTTAAAACTATTTGTAGATATTCTTGCTGTTTTCGGGTTCCATATTTTGCAAAGTCGTATTGAATGGAAGTGAGTATATTGTTATGGATTCTTTGAATTTCCGATAGTTTTTTATTTTCTGCATAAGTTTTTACCACTGCTGGCATTCCACCAATAAAAAAGTAAAATCGAAGGTATTTTGAAATTTGGTTATGGATAACTTCACTAAACGCTGAGGTGAAATTAAATTCTTCGATATATGAAACAAGTTTTTTCTGTTTAATCGCCACCAAAAACTCTTTAAAATTCATGGGGTACATGTATAAAAATTCAACACGTCCAACGGGCATTGGCGATTTCATTTCATTTAGGGTATGGTCAAGCAAAGAGCCTGCACAAATCACATGAAGTTCAGGAATATTTTCTTTAAAGTATCTTAACGATTGTATCGCTTCTGGACAAGTTTGTATTTCATCGATAAAAAAAAGGGTGTTTCCATAACTTATATCTTGATTCAATAGAATTGTAAGTTCAGTTAAAATCCGTTTTACGTCATTATCTAAGAATAATTTTTTGAGTTCTGGTTTTTCTTCCAGATTAATTTTAAGACAATTTTTGAAATCTGTTTTGGCAAATTCCTCAATTATATAAGTTTTTCCAACCTGCCTAGCTCCTCTAAGAATTAATGGATTTCTGTTTTTGCGGTTTTTCCACTCTTTAAGATATTGTACAATCTCTCTTTTCATGTTGAAATACAATAGTGTTTTTACATGTGAGTTGTAAAATTACAACAGTAATTTGTATTTTCAAATTTATTAGACTTAATTCCAATTAGAAATTAGAAAAATAATATTAAACACATTTTAATTATAAGTGATCTTATTAATTCTCATAATGTTCTCTTTAAAGTCTCTACTTATTAAACTTCCATTATTTTAAAATGACTTAAAATTGTATCAAGATCAGTTTTGAACTGTATTGGATAATTTCATTTAGATGAATTAAATACTCCCGGAATAAAGTCCAGTCTCTATTTTTGTTCTAATAACTTATCGTTGATGAGTCCAACTGCAATATCCTTTTTGATGCTTGTCGGTTTTCTTTTCCGAAACAATTTTTTTGAAACAAGTACGATCTAATTTTGAGATGATTTGAGAGAATAAGTTTAAATTTGTCATGAGAGAAAGGTGTTTTTGTTGTGCAACTCAAAGATAATTTGAGATACTTAAATCCTTTCTCTTTTTTTTAATCGTTTAGGACGCGATTGGTTTTTTATATTTGAATGGGAAATTATTGCACTTACTAATTAAATTTCCGTTATCTTTAACAAAAATATTATCCAATTAACATAGACATTAATTAGTATCTTATTTCTAATATTCTTGTACTATTTGGCAAGAGTTTAATAGT
>CAYZBC010000450.1:2244-3674 GCA_964476535.1 uncultured Maribellus sp. | reverse complement strand
CCCATTTTTGCCTGTTTCTCAATGGCTTTATCACCACCACCTTTTTGTACTTCTTTTTTCCTTTTCCGGAGGTCAAGGATATTACTTCTGAGTGACATAAAGTTTTTTTTTAAAATTAGAAATTCCTCTAAAAAATAAAGGCTTTGTTTTTGATCTCTTTTTTTTAAGTGTGTGTAAAATTATAAATTTTTTTTGACAGCCATCCTTAAATATAAATTTGTACTACGTAATTAACCATTCAAGGACACATTAGTTTCGAATATTAGTATTCAACGTTTGAAAAATAATAGATAAATTGTAAATGATATTCGAGAAAAAAGTCAATTTCAATAAGAACTACAACAAGAATTGTTATTTTATCTCGCTGCCCAACGGAAAACGAAGAGAGCAATAATACTGTAAAAAATATTAGGAATCCAGACTGCAACAAATGGAGGGGCGGTTCCACTAATTGCAAAGACAGTAGAAATTTGCATAAATAATATGTAAGAGAAACTTAATAGTAATCCTAATCCAAGATGAAATCCAAGTCCTCCTTTAATTTTTCTTGATGCTAATCCTGCTCCAATAAGTGTTAAAATAAAGGCCGAAAAAGGCCCTGCGATTCTTTTATGTCGTTCAATTTCCCATTCAACTGTATTTACTCCGCGCATTTTCATCGACTTAATCTCTTTTCTAAGTGCCGGAGTTGGAAATGTTTCCATTTCATTTTTAATGGTTTTGTAATCGTTAGGAGTCATGTTTAAGGTGGTGTCCATTCTATAGCCACGTTCCAAAACTTCATGATTTTCGTAAATGGTGCGTTTCCAGTAGTTGTTAATAATCCATTTTTCAGTCTCATTGTCCCAGCGGATATTCTCAGCTGATAGTTTTTCTGCCAACCTTGCACCTTCAAAACGTTCCATCGTGAAACGAGATCCCACATTATTTGCGCTAAAATTGCTCATGTAAATATAAAGACCAGGTTCTATTTGCCGATGGATTGTTCGCTCAGAAATTATTCGTGTATTGTCAATATTTTGTTGTCTGAAAATATTCAAGGTTTTGTTTGCAGGCGGAATAACATAGTTCCCCAAAACAAAAGAGAAGCTTGCCAGAATAAGTGCAGAAACCAAATAAGGGCGCATTAATCTTCTGTAGGATACGCCGCTACTTAGAATGGCAATTATTTCTGTATTGTAAGCCATTTTCGACGTAAAATATATTACAGCTATAAATGTGAATAGCGGGCTAAACAGGTTAGCAAAATAAGGAATGAAATTTAAATAATAGTCGAAAACAATAGATTTGGTAGGCACATCTTTCGATAAAAATTCATCCAAATTTTCCGAAATATCAAAAACAATAGCAATACTTAGAATTAATGCGATTGCATAAAAAAATGTACCGAGGAATTTTTTAGTAATGTATATATCTATTGTCCTGTAAAA
>CAYZBC010000450.1:0-2144 GCA_964476535.1 uncultured Maribellus sp. | reverse complement strand
CAGATTGTGTTGACTGGCAATTTGTGCCCCCAGCATTTCGTTGGAAATTATAAGGTGGCGGAGATAAGCCTTAGAATATTGGTCAACAAACGAAGTTCCATTTTTGTCGATGGGTGCGTGGTCGTTTGCCCATTTTTTATTCCGAATATTTATCGTGCCTTTGCTGGTAAATAACATTCCGTTTCTGCCGTTTCTTGTGGGCATCACACAATCAAACATGTCAACTCCGCGGTCAATCGATTCAAGTATATTTACGGGAGTACCAACTCCCATCAAATAACGCGGTTTATTTTCAGGTAAATCTGCCGTTGCCACTTCAGTCATTTCGTACATTACATCTTCCGATTCGCCAACTGAAAGACCTCCAATTGCATATCCGTCGGCTTCGAAAGTTTTTACATGGTTAACGGCAATTTTTCGTAATTCAGTAAAAGTATTTCCCTGTATAATGGGAAATAACGATTGTGAATAACCATATTTTGGTTCGGTTTTATTGAACTGAGTAAAGCAGCGTTCGAGCCAGCGTTGAGTCAATTCCAGCGATTTTTTTGCGTAGTTAAAGTCGGCATCGCCGGGAGTGCATTCGTCAAAAGCCATAATTATATCGGCACCAATTGTACGCTGAATATCCATTACCTTTTCGGGTGTAAACAAGTGGGACGAACCGTCGATGTGCGATTGAAATTTTGCACCTTCCTCACTAAGTTTACGAATATCTCCCAACGAAAAAACCTGGTAGCCACCGCTATCGGTTAAAATGGGCCGGTCCCAGCGGTTAAACTTGTGTAATCCACCTGCTGCTTCAATTACATCCGTTCCCGGGCGTAAATACAAATGGTACGTGTTACCCAATATAATTTGAGCTTTAATATCTTCTTTAATGTCGCGTGTGTGAATTCCTTTTACAGAACCTGCAGTTCCCACAGGCATAAAAATTGGTGTTTCAATTTTGCCATGATCCGTTGTAAGTATTCCAGCCCTTGCCCGCGAATTTTTTAAAGTTGTTTTTAATTCAAAATCCATTCACCCTTTTTTTTAGGTGTCAAAGATAACTATTAAACTTGAATTGAAAGAGGGACATTTTTACACTATCCAATTAAATATTTCTAATTGATAAAAACAAAAATTAATTTTCTTTTATTCAATATAATTTTGAATTTGACCCGATTGTTTCCATTTTTGAGCCCGCGAAGTAATAGCAACTTCTGCCCCTACTAAATGATTGAAACAATTCAGAATATATTTAATGGGTTAACTTATTTTGATTGGATTTTACTGGCAATTTTTATAGTGATATTTTTTATCAGGTTGGTTTATCTTTTCCTTTTTACCGGCAGAATACTTTTTCGAAAAAAGATTAAAATTGACGATTGTGTAGCGCTCCCATTTTCACTGATTTTAACGGTTAGAAATCAGGAGGGTAACTTGAAAAATAATCTACCAAAAATTTTATCGAACGAGTTGGTTGATTTTGAAGTTGTGGTAGTTGATGATTATTCGCAGGATGATTCGTTTCTGGTATTGGGTTTATTAAAGGAGCGATACAAACGACTTAAAATTTCGATGTTAAATCAGGAAACCCGGTTTTCAACAAAACTGGCGCAGAATATTGCTTTAAAAGCGGCTCAGTTCGATTGGGTTTTAACTACACCGATTACAATGATTGACATTAATTCCCGGTGGCTTTCTACAATATCGAAAGAATTTGTTGATGAAAAGAATGTAGTTTTAGCTTATTCAAATGTTGAAAATTCGAAAGGGTTTTTCAATCATCTTTTTCGAATTGAGAATTATTGTCAGTACCAAAAAAGTGTCGGTTTCATTCTTAATCGAATTCCATTTGTTTATTCCGATGAAAATGTAGCTTTTCAAAAACATATTTATTTTGAAATGGGTGGTTACGGACAAAAAATAGCAGAACCTTTTGCCAATTTAGAATTGTTAATTAATTCTTTTATTCGAAAAAAATCGACTACAATTCTATTTAATAAGGAAAGCTCAATTCGGAAAAAAGAAACAATAAATCGTGGAGATTACTTTGAATTATTAAAAAAAAATATTCGTATTGAAAAGCATTTGTCATTCTCCAAAAGAATTGTTTTGGCATTTGAAGAATTTACACGATTGGGTTTTTTACCCATTGC
>CAYZBC010000449.1:0-3731 GCA_964476535.1 uncultured Maribellus sp. | reverse complement strand
CATAAAGGATGCTCAATTGGATCGTAATTTGTATTTTTAATAACAGAATTGAAAGATAGTTGATTATAGGGAAAATATTTGGGGATTAGTGTCGTTTTAAATTCAGATTGGGACATTTTATTCAGATTGGGAAATTCTACATTTATTTGATTCGCGAATCCTTGTTGTTATATGAATTATGAAAAAATATATGTTAATTTAAATTTGATAGCTTTTATACTAAATCGGTTACAATGCATAATACTAAAAATCCATTAATTTTTATTGTTGAAGATAGTGTCGTTTATAAAGAATTGATTGTTGGGTATTTGCAGTCGAAGAAATTTAATAACATAAAGACTTTTAAAAAAGGGGAAGAGTGTTTTAAAGAGCTCGTATTAAAACCCGATATTATTATTCTGGACTACTCTTCTGATGGAATGAGTGGTCTCGAATTAATGCGAAAAATTAGGGTAGATTATTATGAAATTGATTTTATCTTTTTGAGTAGTCAAAACAATATTCAAGTGGCGGTTGAGATTATGAAACTGGGTGCTGCGGATTACATCGAAAGAAATGAAAAGGCTCCCTATAGGTTGGTTCGTTCTATTGAGCATCTAACAAAAATCACAAAAAAGGAAAAAGTACGAAAGGGATTCAATATTGGAATTTTTGGATTTTTTATTATGCTTTTTATAATCATAATGACCATCATTCTTGCTTCCCTATTCTTCGATTTGGAATTATAGTTTTTTTGTTCGTAATTTCCCCAAAATCTAATATTCATGTACAAAAGATTATCGATTGCTCTTGTTTTGTTATTTGTTTTGTTTTTTTCTTGTGATTCTCAGCGTTCTTCTCTTCCCAACTATCTGAAGGATTATGTCAAAGAATACACTATAAATCCTCGGGAAGCAAATTTACATTGGTTTACCGATGCCAAATATGGCATGTTTATTCACTATGGTTTGTATGCACAGTTGGGGCGTGGCGAGTGGGTGCAATTACGCGACACGATTCCCGTTGCGGATTATGCAAAATTGAAAGATACTTTTACTGGAAATAAATTTGATGCTGGTTTTATCACCGATCTTGCCATCAAAGCTGGAATGAAATACATCACCATTACATCAAAACACCACGATGGGTTTTGCTTGTTTAAAACCGAACAGACAGATTTTAACAGTATTAATTCTCCTTGTGGCCGCGATTTGATTGGCGAATTGGCGGAGGCGTGTAACGAAAAAGGATTGGGCTTGTTTTTATATTATTCGTATGCGGCCGATTGGAAACACCCCTATTTTTATTCTCGTGAGGCAGGCTGGAACAATGCACGGCCTGCGTATAAAGAACCACAGCCCGAATATAGATTTCAGAAAGATGAAGATTTTAAAATTTATGTCGATTATGTACACAAACATGTAACCGAATTACTCACTCAATATCCAACAATTGCCGGCATTTGGTTCGATCCAATTATGGGTTTATACAATCGGCCCGATTTGTTTTCTGTTGAAGAAACTTATACTTTAATTCGCAGTTTAAGTCCTCACGCATTAATTTCATTTAAACAGGGTGCAAATGGTGATGAGGATTTTTCGGCTCCTGAACGAAATTCAAATGCTGTTGTTGGGAACCAGTTTGAGGTGGCTCGAATGGTTTACGAAAAAAATAAAAACAAACCCAAGGAAATTTGCAATACACTTCAACCACACGCCTGGGGATATCATAAAGGAAACGACGGGAAACATAAAACAGGTAAAGAATTGGTCGGAATTATAAAAGATACCTGGGCGAAGGATGCAAATTTATTGATGAATGTCGGACCACTTCCCGATGGAAGTTTCCCGGAAGAAGATATAATTTCTTTAACTGAAGCAGGAAAAATATTGAGGGAAGAGGGTCTGATGAAATAATATTCTGTCAAATTCGAAGTTAACTTTTTTAGGATGGATGCTATCACTTATTTATTTAAAATGAAGAGATAGCATCCTTTGTTTTTTACTAATCGGAAGCTTTTTTGATTTTTTACTACCTTTCGCCGCTTAATTAAAAATCAGGTTATGGGATTTGTTTCGGTAATTAAAAAATACAATGCAACTTTTTGGGCTTCCAACGTAATTGAATTGTTTGAACGTTGGGCGTGGTACGGTTTTTACCTTGCTTTTGCACTTTATTTGGTAAATTCAAAAGACACCGGTGCGCTTGGATTAACGCAGGCACAAAAAGGAATTATAATGGGAACCGGTTCGATGTTGCTCTATTTTTTACCGGTAATTACCGGAGCCATTGCCGATAAAGTGGGTTATAAAAAAATCCTTTTCCTCGCTTTCACCTTATATATTACAGGATTTTATATGATTATGAGGTTTGATACCTTTGGTTGGATGTTTTTTGCTTTTATCTGGACTTCTGTGGGAGGGGCATTTTTTAAACCAATAATTTCTGCAATGATTGCAAGAACAACTACCGATGAAACTTCATCTATTGGTTTTGGTATTTTCTATATGATGGTAAATATTGGTGGTTTTATCGGGCCATTTATAGCAGGTGTTTTAATGCAAAAATCATGGGATTATGTATTTTATATGTCGATGATTACCATCGCGGTAAACTATTTTATAACTTTCTTTTTCTTTCGCGAACCAGTTGTAAAAAACGAGAAAACATCTTTAGGAAAAAGTATTTTACAGGCTTTTATAAGTATTGGGATTACACTAAAAAATTGGAAATATGTGTTGTTCCTTATTATTATGATTTTGTTTTGGACAGCATTTAATCAATTGTATTATTCATTTCCTGTTTTTGTCGATCAGTGGGTTGACACTAGTGTTTTATACGATGGTATTTATTCAATTTGGCCCTGGCTGGCACAATCAATAGGAACTGAAAATGGTACAATTACAGCTCCTACTTTATTAAGTATGGACTCTTTTTTTATCATTGTTTTTCAGTTAATGGTTTCGGCTTTTGTTATGCGTTTTCGTCCACTGGCAGCAATGATGGGCGGAATTTTAATTTTGGCAGGAGGTCTTGGTCTAATGTTTTCTACTCAAAGTGGGTGGTTAATTTTACTGGGAATTTTAGTGTTTGCTTTAGGTGAAATGGGAAGTTCTCCAAAATTTACTGAATACGTGGGTAAAATTGCACCGGCCGACCAAAAGGCTTTATACATGGGAACATCTTTTTTGCCCATCGCGGCAGCTCATCAATTAGCCGGCTGGCTCTCTGGCGACGTTTATGAAAAAATAGCTGATAAAATTTATTTGCTTCAACAAGAAGTAGTAAAGCGTGGAATTTCAATACCTGAAATTTCTAATGAGTTTACAAAAAACGATTACTTAGAAATGGCGTCAGATAAATTGGGAATGGAAGGAAGCGAATTGAATAATTTTTTATGGACAAGCTATCAACCCTCAAATATTTGGGTGCTTTATTCGGGAATTGCAGTATCGGCTGTTGTTCTTCTGTGGTTATACGACCGGTTTGTGATTGGAAAGAATTAATTTCCAATAAGTGAGTTTTTAAAGTTAACTATCTCCGTATTATTCAGAAAGAATTTTTAATGCCACTTTTTTATCGTTAAAAAGCTGCTTTGTAAGCATCTCAGTACCTTCAAATTTGTGTTCTTCTCTAATTTTAGCGACAAAAATGAGCTTTATTTCTTGACCGTAAATATCTTCCGAAAAGTTAAAAATATTTACTTCAATGCTACGGTTATCGGCATTTTTATTGAATGTTGGTCGGGTGCC
>CAYZBC010000448.1:0-3740 GCA_964476535.1 uncultured Maribellus sp. | reverse complement strand
TTAAACAACTTCTTTTAAAAAAATAGAGAATGAAAAAAATAAACATATGAAAAAAAGGATGTTTACAAAATGCATCCGATGTTAAATGAAGCTATCCAAACCAAAATTAAAATCGATGTTGAAAATGTAAAAGAATATATTGAAGTGTAATATCTCTTTTAGCCCTGGATCAAACCAAAGAAAATCCCAATGATAAATTTCAATTTGTGCCATACGGCGATAAACTTGTTGCGGTTTTTAAAGATTCAAATTCTCCTGAAATTTCCAAACTTAAAAATAATCTTGCTTTAAGATATTCAGATTTGGGAGAATATGAAAAGGCACGAGATTTATTGGAAGAAGCGTTAAAATCCGATTTAGATAATTTTGGCAACAAACATCCGAATGTTGCAGTGAGTCAGTCGAATTTGGCGAATGTTTATATTGCTATCGGCAACAAAAAGGAAGTATTAAAATTATGGGAAAGTGCTTTTAAAATATTACTTAATGAGTTTGGGATTGAACATCCAAATACACAAACTGTAAGAGAGTTTTTAGATCATTATAAATAGACTCTTTTTACCCAGTTCTTTTTCATGAAGGAAAAAGAACCGTTCCTTCTATTTTCAAAATAAAAGGAACGGTTCTTTCGGGTTCTCGGATTGAAACCTTTTTTTTATTTTTTCACTAAATAATTCCCAAATCCACAAACCGCCAGCACAATCATTAAAAATAAATCCATTCTAAACGGGCTAACCATCGAAGGTAAAACACCAACTTGCGAAAGTAAAAATGCTGCTAATCCAAGTCCCGATGTAAGAATCATAAACCAACCCATTGGTTTTTTGGAAAGGATTCCGAGAATTACCAGTGGTCCCATCATCGCGGTTCCGGCAAAACTAATTCGTGCCAAAAGCACAAGCTGATCCGAACTAAAAAGTGAAAAAAGTAATGCTGCAACTGCAAAACTAATTATAGCAATTCGAATGGGAAGTAACGATTCGGTTCCTTTTTTGCCGATTAATCCACGCAATTCGTTTCCCATTGCAAAAAGTTGCGAATCGGAAGTTGACATAGCTGCTGCAAACAATCCAATAATGGCTGCTGCTGCAATAAACGCTGGTTGGTCGCGCAATAAAACCTGTCCTAAAAATTCAGGCACAGATGCATCGGGATAACGAATTGCACCGTAAAACCCAATAATTATTGTAGGGAATATAACCAGCATCGCAAAAATTCCAACTGCCACTGCCATTCGGCGCATGGCTTTAAAGTCTTTCATAATTACCAGACGGGTTGAAAGTTGGGGCTGAGTTACGGGAATCATTAAAATAGCCAGGAATGAAGCAATTAAAAATTGTGCATTTAACAGTCCTTTTGGGCCGGGTGTTGAAAGCAATTCGGGATTAATAACTTCTATCTGGGCAAACATTTCGGCCCAACCACCTAGGTAATTTAAACAGGTTGTAGCAATTACCCATACCACAATCAGCAGCATTGTACCCTGCATAAAGTCGGCATAAATTATGGCTTTTAATCCTCCGTATTCAGAATACAAAAGCATAATTACAACGATCATTAATGACCAACCCCAAACGGGGAGAGCAGCGGGAAAAGCTTGCTCCAAAAAAATGGCAACTCCTCGAATTTGGATGGCAACGTAGGGTACAAGAAAGATAAAAACAGCCAGAAAATAAATGTATCCTGCCCATTTGTTTTTGTAGCTACTTTGCAGCATCCCAGACATCCCTTTGAATCCTTTTTTTGCAACCCTTTTTCGTAACCGGTAACCAAACCAAACAATTAGAAAAACCATTCCTGCGTCGGAAAAGGCGAGAAAAATCCATGCACCAACTCCGTGATTTCTTGAGAAATCGGGCATTCCCATTAATGTGAATGTGCTAAAAAGCGTGGCAGCGAAAGTCATAAAACCCAGAATGAGCCCAATGTTTGAACCGGCCATCATAAAATCCTCGTTCGACTTGTTTCTTTGTCGCGAACGCCACGAAAGATAAAAAAGAATTGCAATATAAATTGTCCCTACGATTAAAAGCCACTTTAGCATTTTGTTTATTTTAAAATTTTATACTTCTATTTCAACATCAAAAATTCGATGTTCCAAACTTTTGAATTTTGATATTTGTACACCGATTCTTTACTTTTGAGATTTAGCTACCTTAGGGATGAATGCTAATACGATTTGCCGATTTCTCCACTTGATTAAAAACCCTAAAAAAATTATCGCCCCAAACTTTATTAATTTCATCTGGAGTATAACCACGGGTCAGCATTTCTTTGGTAATGTTTGGCATTTCGCTCACATCGGCACATCCATCAATTCCGCCACCGCCATCAAAATCGCTGCCAATGCCCACGTAATCTATTCCGACTAAATTTTTTATATAATCGATATGATCTACATAATCGGCAACAGTTGGCAATTCTTTTGGATACTTTTCACCCAGGGTTCTCCATTCTTGACGTAATTTTTCTTTTCCCTCATCAGTCAAAGAGTCAAATGTCGTTTCGAAAATTACCCGCAACTCCTTCTCCTTTTGAAAGCGAACGGTAGTCATATCCGGATCTTTAATGTACGAATCCAACAGGCAAATTTGAATTACACCACCATTCTTGGCCAAAGTTTTAATCATTTCATCACTCATATTCCGTTTATGATGTGCAATGGAACGCACACTGGAATGTGAAGCAACAACCGGAACTGTACTCAGTTTCACTACATCGAAAAACGATTTGTCGGAAATGTGAGAGACATCAACCAACATTCCCAGTTCATTCATTTTTTTCACTACATCTACTCCAAAATCACTTAGACCGTTGTGTTCAGCGCCTTTTTTATCGGTTGAAGAATCGCAAATATCGTTGTTCGAAGAGTGACAAAGTGTAATGTACCTTACACCCCGGTTATAAAATTCTTTTACGCGATCGATATCGGTTCCAATTGGAAAGCCGTTTTCCATTCCAATATAAATGGCACGCTTTCCTGTTTTTTCAATCCGGGCAGCATCGGCAGAATTCGTTGCAACTTCAGCCATTTCGCTGTATTTATCACAAGCTTCGTAAACAGCGTCAATCATATCGTTTGCCATAACGTAAGCTTTTTCAGTATTCTCGGCAGTTCGTTCTCGCTGACCTGTAAAAGCTGCAAAAAACATTGCGTCTAATCCACCTTCCTTCATTCTTGGAAAATCAACCCGACTTTGCGGTGCAGTGTTTTTAACTCCAACATCAAAATTGTTGCGTACCATTAACATCGGTGTATCGCAATGCGTATCAATTGTTAATGCTTTTTCGTGAATTCTTTTTGCTTTTTTGTCCAATTCTTTCCCAAATACAAAATTCGTCGATACCAGTCCCCCTGCCAGAACGAGCAATAAAAGAGCTTTTACCATGATTATTTCCTGTTTTTTATGATTGATTTTACAATTATAATAAAACTCATTGGTTATTTTATGCTTTAAAATTCTTAACCCAACTTGAAAATTATGGACAAAACAAAATCACTTCATAATAAAATTATTTTCTCAACATTCAGTATGTCAGCCATATAGTAGTATGAGCTATTTTATTTACATTTTGTTCAAAAATGTAAATACCACATAATCAATGCATAGTATTTTTGAGATTACAAACTAGACCCCCAACAGAGTTTTATTACTGACGGTATTTTATATCTTTGCAAGATGTTTCTTAACCCAACTTGCAAATAAAATTTCACAAACAACTGCATGTAAGACATTTGC
>CAYZBC010000447.1:0-3754 GCA_964476535.1 uncultured Maribellus sp. | reverse complement strand
CTTGCATTTATGTTGACTATCGGAAACCTTACATTTAGAAAAGCCCGCGCTCAATTTAGTTGCAACTTTTTTGCCGTTGCCGGATTCACCGTAATCGACAACAACGGTTTTACTACTGTTGAGGAAGGTGTTGCTGCTGCGAAAACTGCGGGTGCTGATATTATTGTGGTTTGTAGCTCTGATGATGAATATACTGCAATTGTTCCTGCCGTTGCAGAACAACTCGACAAAGAAATTTTGGTTGTTGCTGGTGCTCCTGCCTGCAGACCTGAATTGGAAGAAAAAGGCATTACAAACTTCATTAACGTGAAGAGTAATATTTTGGAGGAGTTAAAGGCGTATCAGGAAAAATTAAATATATAGATAAACGGATTTCTGGATTTTCAGACAGATTGAAAAATGCATAATTATCACGAGTTAAAAATATGGCAAGAAGGAAGAAAGCTGGTTAAAACAGTTTATTCTGCATCCGCTAGCTTCCCAAAACAGGAAATGTACGGATTGACTTCGCAAATTAGAAGAGCTGCCATTTCTATTCCGTCTAACATTGCAGAGGGAACAGGAAGAACAAGTGATAGGGAATTCAAAAGATTTCTGGATTTTGCAATTGGTTCGTTATTTGAACTTGAAACTCAAATGATTCTTGCCAACGATTTAAATTTCATTACTACTGAAAATTTCGAAACAATCCATCAAGATATAAAATCACTTATACGAATGATTGTCAAATTTACAGGCGTTCTTAAAGTCTGGAAATCTAATAATCTGACAATCCAAAAATCTTTCAATTATGAAACCAAATTTTAAAGACATAAATATAAAAGCAGCAACAGCAAATGAAAATACTGCTGCATGGACTGCAAAAAACAAAATTGAAAAAAACTGGAAAACTCCAGAACAAATTCCGGTAAAACCAGTTTATACCAAAGAAGATTTGGAAGGAATGGAGCATTTAAATTATGCTGCCGGACTGGCGCCGTTTCTTCGTGGACCCTACTCAGCAATGTATGCCATGCGCCCCTGGACTATCCGACAGTATGCAGGATTTTCAACTGCTGAAGAATCAAATGCATTTTATCGCAGGAATTTGGCCGCCGGTCAAAAAGGTTTGTCAGTAGCATTCGATTTGGCCACACACCGTGGTTACGATTCAGACCATCCGCGTGTAGTTGGCGACGTTGGGAAAGCAGGTGTTGCTATAGATTCGATTTTGGATATGAAAATCCTTTTCGACCAAATTCCATTGGATAAAATGTCGGTATCAATGACCATGAACGGAGCAGTGCTTCCGATTTTGGCATTTTACATTGTTACCGGTTTAGAGCAGGGTGCTACTCTGGAACAACTTTCCGGAACTATTCAAAACGATATTCTAAAAGAATATATGGTGCGTAATACTTATATCTACCCGCCTGAATTCTCTATGAAAATTATAGCTGATATTTTTGAATTCACTTCACAAAAAATGCCAAAGTTCAATTCAATATCAATCTCGGGTTACCACATGCAAGAAGCTGGTGCAACGGCAGATATTGAAATGGCATACACACTGGCCGATGGTTTGGATTACCTCAGAACTGGTATCAAAGCCGGATTAGACATTGATAATTTCGCTCCACGTTTATCATTTTTCTGGGCGGTTGGAATGAACCATTTTATGGAGATCGCAAAAATGCGTGCAGCTCGTATGATTTGGGCAAAATTGGTCAAACAATTCAACCCAAAAAATCCAAAGTCGATGGCATTGCGTACCCACTCGCAAACTTCGGGTTGGTCGTTAACCGAACAGGATCCTTATAACAATGTTGGTCGAACTGCAATAGAAGCAATGGCTGCCGTTTTAGGACACACGCAAAGTTTGCATACCAACGCTCTGGATGAAGCAATTGCATTGCCAACCGATTCTTCGGCACGTATTGCTCGTAACACTCAATTATACATTCAGCAGGAAACCGAAGTTTGTCGCTCGGCTGACCCATGGGCAGGTTCGTATTATGTTGAAACACTTACACACGAATTAACTCAAAAAGCCTGGGCATTAATAGAGGAAGTCGAAAAACTGGGAGGCATGTCAAAAGCCATTGAAACCGGTGTTCCAAAAATGCGTATTGAAGAAGCTGCGGCTCGTGCACAAGGTAAAATCGACAGTGGTACTCAAACCATTGTTGGAATAAATAAATACCGATTGGATAAAGAAGATCCAATTGATATTTTAGATATTGACAATACTGCGGTTCGTTTATCACAAATCGAAAGATTGAAAAAATTACGTGGCGAAAGGAACGAAGCAGAAGTGCAGTCTTCGCTCGCAGCAATTACCAAATCAGCAGAAACAGGTGAAGGAAATTTATTAGCTTTGGCAATTGATGCAGCACAAAAACGTGCATCTTTGGGAGAAATTTCAGATGCCTGCGAAAAAGTTGCAGGTAGATATAAAGCAGTAATCAGAACAATTGAAGGCGTGTATAAATCGGAAGCAAAAGATAAATCGGAATTTAAAGAGGCACAAGATTTGGCGAAAACTTTTGCTGAAATGCAAGGTCGCCAGCCACGAATTATGGTTGCCAAAATGGGGCAGGACGGTCACGACCGCGGAGCAAAAGTTGTTGCAACCGGTTACGCTGATATTGGTTTCGATGTAGATATGGGACCACTTTTCCAGACTCCGGAAGAAGCGGCCAAACAAGCCGTTGAAAACGATGTACATGTTTTAGGTGTTTCATCGTTGGCTGCCGGACACAAAACATTGGTTCCTGCGGTAATCGAAGAACTTAAAAAACTGGGCCGCGACGATATTATGGTAATTTGTGGAGGAGTTATTCCTGCACAAGATTATAAATATTTGTACGATGCCGGTGCAGTTGCAATTTTTGGCCCGGGTAGTAGTGTTGCCGATGCCGGGAAAAAGATTTTGGAAGTTTTGATTGAGGCTTATAAGGAAGATTAAGTTTTTTAGATTCAAGAATTAAGACGCAAGAATCAAGACAAGAAAAAAAAATCGAAAGACAATAGATATTGAAGCCGGTTCTGAGAGGAGCCGGCTTTTTTTATCAGACTGAAAGAAGTTGCCCCGTATATTTTCAAATTTACTATATCCTATATTTTTGTAACTTTGTATAAATTAATAATTGTTGAAAATGAAATCAATTACAATAAATATCAACAACGACAAACTTGCAAACAAAGTTATTCGACTGCTAAAGTCGTTTAAGAATGAAGGATTAGAAATTGTGTCGAAAGAAGACATGAACGATTTTAAACTCCTCAAAGCTACCAGAGACGAAGAATCCATTTCTTTCGATGAATACTTAGAAAATGAACATTAAAATCCGTAAATCTGCCATAAAAGATTTTAAAAGGATTAGCCCTGAACAAAAGAAAAAAATTCACTCAAAAATTATTACTTTAAAGAAATTCCCTGAAGTTTCCAATATGAAGAAGCTTACAAATTTTGAACCTGCCTATCGTTTACGAATTGGTGATTACCGTGTTTTATTTGATGTAGTGGATGATTGTATAGAAATTGGTCGTGTTCTTCATCGAAAAGAAAGTTATAAATAAGAGAATTGGGTAAAAAGTTCAAATTGAGTGAAGTGGTTTCCAAACGGCTTTTAAATGGCGAATTGGAATTCGCCACACCCGTCAAAATATGGAAAGCCGGTTCTGAGAGAAGTCGGCTTTATCTATACCAAATTCTCATCAATTATACCAATTTAACCTGAGAATGCCGCATTAAAGCTATCTAAATATTTTT
>CAYZBC010000446.1:0-3776 GCA_964476535.1 uncultured Maribellus sp. | reverse complement strand
ATCGGGTAAAGAATAATATGCAAATAATATCAAGTATATTGCGAATGCAGAGCCGAAGTATTGACGATCCTATATTAAAAGATGTACTTCAGGAGAGCCAAAACAGGATACATACCATGGCGCTTATTCACGAAAACTTATACAATAATAAGAGTTTAGCAGATATTAAGTTTTCAAGTTACATTAAAAGTCTATCAGGAAATATCGCCCGGACTTACTCAAGTCATCAAGCTAATGTTCAGTTCGATTATCAAATCGATGACGCCTATCTTCCAATGGATATTGCTATTCCATGCGGTCTGATTATTAATGAACTTATTTCAAACTCTTTTAAATATGCTTTTATTGATAAATCTTATGGAACCATCAGTATTCATTTTAAACACATAAAGGAAGATGAGTTTCAGTTGATTGTTAGCGATGATGGAATTGGGATTCCAGATGAAATTGATATAACTAAAACCAAATCGCTTGGGATGAAAATTTTACATAAATTAGTGCAACAAATAGATGGAGAATTACAACACGATTTTTCCAACGGAACAAAATTTATCATTATTTTTAAAACAACAAACCAATGAATTCGAAGTACAAAATTTTAATTGTTGAGGACGAAATATTAGTCGCAACCGATATTGAAGAAAGCATCGAAACCTTAGGATATACTGTGCAAAATTCAGTGGATACCGGGCTTAAAGCTATTGCGGAGGTAGAAAAAGAATTGCCCGATTTAGTTTTAATGGATATTTCTCTAAAAGGCGCAATGAGCGGCATTGAAGCTGCCACAAAAATCACTCAAAAGCACGATGTTCCAATAATCTATTTAACTGCAAATGCCGATATTGCTACGGTAAACAAAGCAAAAGTTGCGCTTCCTTACGGTTATATTATAAAACCTTTTACCGATAAAGATTTGCAGACAAATATTGAAATTGCAATTTTTAAATTTGGAAACGATTTAAAATTAAAGTTTGAGAGTGAACAATTTAATACTTTTTTCGATTTGAAAGATCATGAAAAAAATCAAATTATTGTTCATGCAAATCAAGGACTCGAGAAAATAAATATCGACGAAGTGTATGTAATTGAAAAAGATGGTGAACAAACAATAATTCATTTAATTGATGAGGAAGTTGTTACAAATAAACCATTTTCCGAGCTTATCGAATTCTTTCCAAAAAATAAATTTATTAGGGTAAGTTCGCAGTTTGTTGTGAATTCGGCAAAAGTATTTGCCGTAAAATACCCTGAGATTATAATTGCGGATAAGATGACCGTAATTTCAGTAGATGAAGATTGCAAAGAAATGCTAAAGAATATTAAGAGTGAATTGGGTGAAATAGTTGATGATGAATAGTATTATAGACGAGGAATTATTGTTAACTATGGATATTAATTCAATTGATGTAGATGCGTATATTCGGGATATTTTCCTGAAAAATGGACCGGATGAAGAAGATTATCTTAACTTTTTTGGGTTGGTGGATCAAGTCAAAGCCGAAGATATTGAGAGTTTCCGCAAGAAAATAGCTCCAATTTTGAATCCAAGTTCTCTGTTTGGATTTTCATACACAAAGCCATTCGGATATAGTGGCGACTTTTTTATTATCGAAAAAATATATCAGCATTATGTAAATCCTGATGAGAGATATAAAAAGTGGGATATATTTCTTCATTCTGCTCCAGCTGTAATCGCTGTCGTAAATCGCAAAACTTTGGCAATCGATATTTTTGAAAAGCTAAATGAAAAGGCGGTGGGTTTACAGCAGGATGTAATGATTTTAGGAAGTGGTCCGGTTACTGAAACTTTTGAGTTTTTTGAAAAAAATCCTGAAAACACACTTGTGTTCGAAATGCTCGATATGGACAAAAGAGCAATTGCTTATGCAAAAAATAAAAACAAGAAGTATTTGGACAAAATGACTTTCCATAATCGAAATGTAATTCGTTACACGCCTGAAAAAAAATACGATTTAATATGGAGTGCCGGTTTGTTCGACTATTTTAAAGGCAAACACTTTGTGTTTTTACTCAAAAAATATTACGAATATTTGAAAGAAGACGGTGAGTTAATAATTGGAAATTTT
This sequence comes from uncultured Maribellus sp., assembly GCA_964476535.1. GTDB lineage: Bacteria > Bacteroidota > Bacteroidia > Bacteroidales > Prolixibacteraceae > Draconibacterium. The sequence goes on along the minus strand of CAYZBC010000446.1, from coordinate 1,689 downwards.
AACATAGAAAATCCTTCTCGAAGGGCAATGGAAATTCTAGGTGATTGGTTTCTATATCATCGTTCCGTTGATGAATTGGTACAATTTGCCCTTCAGGCAGGAGTTGACGAATCAAAAATAGATGTTTTTCAGGAACCATTGGGAGTAAACCTTTTTTTAAGAGTTAAAAAATAGATAACATCCTTTTGTAGGAAAGCTTCTTAATTTATAAATATACAATCAGATGAAAATTATCTGCATCGGCAGAAACTATGTGGCACACATTCAGGAGTTGAAAAACGAAATACCTGAAGAACCTGTTATTTTCTTGAAACCTGATTCTGCTTTATTAAGGAATAACGATCCGTTTTATATTCCCGATTGGACACAAGAAGTACATTACGAAATTGAATTGGTCATTAAAATTAACAGGATTGGGAAAGGCATTGAAAAAAAGTTTGCACACCGTTATTTCGACGAAATTGGGCTGGGAATAGATTTTACCGCCCGCGATATTCAGAACAAACTAAAGGCGAAAGGATTGCCATGGGAAAAAGCAAAAGCATTCGATAAAGCAGCTGTGTTGTCCAATACTTTTATTCCAATTTCTGATTTTGCAAATTCCAAAGCTATTTCCTTCAAATTGGATATTAATGGAAGGCAGGTTCAGGATGGAAATTCCGAATTAATGATGTTCGGTTTTGAAGAGATAATTTCGAATGTCTCTAAATACTTTACTTTAAAAATGGGAGATTTAATTTACACAGGAACGCCGGCAGGAGTGGGAGCGGTACAAATAGGTGATCATTTAGAAGGGTATTTGGACGATAGAAAATTACTTGATTTTATGATAAAATAGTAAGTGTTTTTTCGTTATCCGGCTATAATTTTCGAAGGAACAACTAATTAAAGTATGATTTTTACGGCAGAGAATAGCAATGTCATCAATAATATTTTATGCTTAGCTTTTTTTGTTAAGAAAATTATTTATAAAAATTAGAGATTCTGATTCATCATATTCCGAATTGGATGGAACACGGTTTAATTATTGAAATTACAGTTAATTAAGGTGGCAACCTGAAAACTAAAAGAACTTGACAAAAATGAGTTTTTCTGATCATCATTTTGAACTTGAACTTCAGGTTCGCGATTACGAATGCGATATACAGGGAATTGTAAACAACGCAGTTTACCAAAATTATTTAGAGCATTGTCGCCATAAATTTTTAAATTCTGTTGGATTGGATTTTGCGGAGTTGCATAAAAGTGGAATTGATGCAGTGGTAATAAAGGCAGAATTGGATTATAAGTTTCCTTTGCATCCGGGTGATGATTTTTTAATTCGCTTGAAAATGAAAAAACAGGGACATTTACGAATTGTTTTTCATCAGCAAATTATTCGAAAAACAGATGAAAAGTTAATGGTAAATGCCCAAATTACAGCTGTATTAACCAGAAATTTCCGACCAATTTCACCTGATATTTTGGTTGAAAAATTTGAAGATGCCGGAATTGTAATGGAAGAAGTTTGAAATATATTGTTTTTCAAATTTCTTTATTCGCTCATTCCGATCGTTCAGTGAGCGCATTAAATTGGCTCAGTTTAGATGATTATTGATTAATTCCACCAACCATTTTTGGCATCATTACCAAACTTTAAGTTTTCCTCTTTTTCTTCTTAGCCGCCGGAAACAAAACATTATTCAGAAT
>CAYZBC010000445.1:0-3792 GCA_964476535.1 uncultured Maribellus sp. | reverse complement strand
TTGAAAATATCAAAATTGTAGCTAAACATTATTTCGTGTGTACCACTGTTAAATGCATTTAATTCTGAATAAGTAAGATCGTATGAATAACCAATGAGCATTTTTTCCGAAGCTTGAAACTGGGCTAAAATACCGTAAGAATCGCCAAGACGAAACATTCCTCCAACCCAAAATTTATCTTTGAACCCAACCAGGGCAGTAATGTCCAGAGTAATAGGAGCAATTTTTACATACCGAACCATTGAAAATGTTTTTAATTGAATTTCTTCAGAGAGATTGAATTTTTTACCCCCAATAATATAAAGATGTATCTCTTCTCTTTGTACGTAATCGGTTAAATAATCGTCGCGGCTAATGGTGTTTTTGATGAGGTTTGGAACTGAAATGCCAAAATAAGTGTTGTCTGAAAAAAGATACATTCCCACACCAAAATTAGGCAAGAAATTTTTATAAATGTCTTGCGAGTAAATCGGATCGGGTTCAATCGAGTTCAATTCGGTAAGTGCCGCTCTGTAAAAACCAACTCCGGCTTTTAATCCCATCCCCATTCTAAAATTTTCTGAGACAGTTAGTAAATACGAGTAATCGAGATACACGCCCGTTTGTTTTTGAGGTCCAACTTTGTCGTTTAAAATAGAAAAACCGATTCCTACATTTTGCTGTTTTAAACGTGTATTGTACGAAAAAGATTTGGTGGTGGGCGCTCCGGAAAAAGAAACCCATTGGTTGCGCGATACCAGCAGAAGATTCCCTGTTTCATTCGAACCGGCAAATCCGGGATTTATAACCAGCAAATTATTCATGTATTGCGTGTATAGCGGGTCTTGCTGTGCCGAAACATATTTGTGCCCAGCTGTAATTACTAACATTACAATTAAAATACACGATATCTTTTTCTCCATTCTCATTCAACTACCTGTCTAAATAAATTGATCCGGCAACGGGGTCAACTCCATTTCCTAAATTCAAAACGTAATAATATGTACCCGTTGGAAGTTCCTCGTCACCGAGTAAAAATCCTGTATTCGACTTCCCGTCCCAAAATTGCGGAGTCGAACTAATTCCATAATTTGTAGCAGTATAAACTTTATTCCCCCAGCGGTTAAAAATCATAATGGAGTTTCCTTCGTATTTGTCGATACCAATAATTTCAAAATAGTCGTTTATGTTGTCATTGTTGGGCGAAAATGCATCCGGAATTAGAAATTCATATTCTGTAACTAACACAAAAATATTTGCTCTTTCGCAATTATCTGTAAAATCGCAAATTTGATACTTAAATTGGTCGTTTCCGCTAAATCCGTCGTTGGGTATATAATGAATCGTAAAATCGTCAAAATCGACATAAGCCGTTCCGTTATACGGAGGCAACAACACTGTCAGACTAAGCGAATCGATTATATTATCCGGGTCGGTGTCATTATAAAGCACGGCTATTTTAACTTCTGTTTTATAGGCCGTAGTATCGTAATCATCGAATGCGATTGGCGCATTAAATAATCGGTCAACTTGTACCGAATCGACAGCCACACAACCAAAAATGTCGGTTACTTTTAGGTAATAAACTCCAAATCCACTAACAATTGGATTTGCCGTATTTTCACCACTATTTATTTCCCCCGAAAGTGTTGTCCATAAATATTGCAGATTTTTTCCACTGCTGCCAGTGCCATCTAAAATTGCGGTTGAGTTTGGATATTTCAGAACATCGCTACCTGCATTGGCTGTAATTTCCGAAACCGTAATTTCAACCGAATCAACTGAGGTAACACCAAGACTATTCGTAACTGTTAATTCAAAAATAGTTGTATTGCCCATTGTAAATATTGGTGTTGCGCTTGTTGGGTCGTCTAAGAATTCACCTGGTTTCCATCGATACGAATAGGTTAAGTCTGGTTCTTTTTCAACCAAAGTGTGTAACATAAATGAATTGCAATTGCCAATTGTACTGTCAGACCCGGCGCTAATTATTATATCGCCAACATCAATTATCTCAATTTTCTGAATAATTGTATCACTTATACAGTTATTCCCGTCCCGTAGAAACACTTTTAATGAATAGAATCCCAAAGGTCCATCCCAAAGAATTGTTGCGGTGTTGTTAACAACCGTATCCAAATTGCTTGATGTACCAATTGATGGAACCACATTCCATGCGTATTCTGCATTTGTGGTTTCTCCGGAAATTTGTTGAATAATGTGATCGATGTTTGACCCTTTGTATATTTGCTGCGAAGTTGTATAAAACTCGATAGCAGGATGGGCAAGAATTAAAGAATTATGTTCATCACTATTTTTTTCAGGTTGAATTGCTATACTTTTTAAGTCGAAGGCATTTTTTATTTGAATAAAAACATTGACGTTCTGATCAGAATTAGAATCAAACCAATTTTCCTGTATATGTAGCAACTGAAAATTGAATTCCAGAACCTGAGAATGATTTTCATTATTTACAGTAAACTCTACCAACAAAGGATAAAATACCGAATCTAATGCTAAGCCATTATCGCGCTTCACTTCAATTGCTTGTTCAAAACTGTTACCGGCCAAATTGAAACACAAACTACTGGTTAACGATTTAAATCCAATTGTTCGTTCATTTGGCAATACCGTAATTGCCTTTGCTTTTATATTAGAACATCCCGATACGTCGGTTTCTGTAACTTTTAAATAGTATAATCCGAACTGAGCCCAGTGCACATGAATTGCATTTGAATTGGGTTCGGAAAAAAAATAATAATCGGTAGGATCGGCTTCAATGTCGGGATTAAAATTTTCAAATACTTCCCAAACATATTCACTTCCCTCGTGTAAATTGACAGTATGATCTGTCTCTGCACCTTCATAAACGACAATATCCTCCTGAGCTGCCCCAATTTGGGCAGCCAGGAGGTAAAATATCATTATGAAAAATGCTTTGGTTTTCAACTAATTGAAATTAGTTTGTACCAATTCCTGATGTATTTGGTCTGCTTACAGCAATATCTTTTTCATTATTTCCAGTTCCATTATCTGAAACACCATTACTAGTCTCACCATTTGATATGGTAGATGTAGCAGTATAATTTGATACTGCACCTGTATCAGCATTTGTAAATACATTAGTATTATCAACCATATATGTAATTGTTACAGCTAAGTTGTCATTAACGACAATTGCACCACCTGTTGAACTAGTAACATTTGACGAGAATGTTATATTTTCTGTAAGTCCGGTGTAAGTTCCATAATCAATGTCCGTTAAATCAAATGTATATCCTGTATAATTTGCGCTTAAACCTGAAGGAGTTACAGTAAATACAAGTTCTGCATTTCCATGGTCATAGTTTATTATACTTGGATCACCAGAATCAATTGAAGCACTAACTGCACCAGCATAACACTGTGTTGCATTTGCTACAGCAATCGTCAGGTAGAATGGACTAGCAGTAATTTGAACAGGAAGAACTTTCTCATTAGAACATCCATTTTCTTCCGTTTCGAGAATATGAACATAATACCAATCACCAACAGTTACTGTATCATGCCATTCGATGTCAGTAGATGCAGCTCCCGGAGTAGTAATTGTTCCAGCATCACTAATAACTGAAAAATCTGCTTTTGTAATAGTCCATAGCATTGTATTACTATTGTCGGTAACAAAGTAATTGTGGGTTGCTCCTAGTGCAGGAGTTGTACCTGTACTTCCTTGCGCAAAAACATTTGCACTGATTGCAGTAAAAAGAACTGCTGTGAATAATAAAACTAATTTTTTCATAATGATAAAATTTAAATGTTTAAATAATTAATTGT
>CAYZBC010000444.1:0-3802 GCA_964476535.1 uncultured Maribellus sp. | reverse complement strand
TATTTTTTTATGTAAACCTGTCTAATCTATTTCTTTCTGGTTTTTTGAATGAACAAAAAGAGTGGTGCCCAAATGTTCGTATCCTTCAAAAACTTTTTCTTTTTGGTGCTTAATTATTTCTTCCCGAATGCCAATTAGGGTTAGTCCTGCATTTTCTGAATGTTTATTAATTAATGATTTGGAAGAAATGTTTGGTTCCTGTATTATGATTTTGATATTTTTTGCAGTAATGGGCAACCTTCCTGAAATTACCAAATCATTCATTTGTTTTGCGGTTTCTTTTTCTTTTTCGGACGAACAAATATCAAATATTTGAATGTGCCCTTTTTTCCAATCGGGATGGCCCGCAATTATAAAACTCAAAAGAATCAATAAATTGGCATTTTCCGTATTCAACGAATCTATCCATATGTGAATTCCGTTTTTAAATTGAATAGACTTACCGCTACTTCCCAAAATGCAGATATCAAACTCTCCTGAATTTACCAGCGAAAAGTTATCAATAATATCCTCCAGATTATCCGGATTTTCTTTATCGTATTCAAAAATCACCATATTATTTTCCATGCCCGCTATTCCTGGAATTTGAATGGCCTGCGCAATTGCAGAAGTGTATGAAGGTGAAATAAGTGTATCCAGGTAAACATGATTTTCAACTTCATTAACTCGTCCGACTAATTTTGAAAGTTCCATTCGTGCAGACTGAGCCGTCGATTTGGAATAAAATCCTACAATACGGTGCAGATAAGTACCAAATCCGTATTTGTACGAAATCCAGTTCAGGAGACGAAAAGCGGTGTCGTGTTTAAACGAATCTTTCGAAATGCAAATTGCACTTGGCCGCCATTCTTTATGCGTCTTTTTATTGTTTTTTTTCTGAATGAGTACTTGCATATTTCTGTTTAACTGAAAAATTGAGTTGGCAAAAATCGAGGCAAATCCTTTTCTGTTTTTGTGGTAGTAGTTTATGTAGAGATATATTACCGATATTAAACCAAAAGAAAGTAATGCGTATGGCGTGCTAATTTTAAACATTACCCATACCGAAACTGCAAATCCGGTTAGCGAAATATACCAACGCGATTTAAACGAAGGCCGGTACGATGGAGATGAACCAAAATGGTTCAGAAACGAAATCAGGCAAAGCGCACCGTAAGTAACCATAAAAAACATGGAAATGATTGTAGCAACGGCGTTTATATCGCCAATGGCAACAAACACAAAAGCAATTATTGATGTAACCAGCGAGGCATGCATGGGTTCGTTGTCGTTTTCATTCGCTGCACCTAACCAACGGTTTATTCTTTTCGATGGAAAAGATCTGTCGAGGGCAAGTGCTTGTAAGGTGCGAGGGGCGACCATTACCGAGCCCAGGGTAGATGAAATGGTTGACGCTGCCAATCCTAACGGAATTATAACTGCACCACCAATTGCAATTTTCCCCATAATAAGTTGGTGTTCCAAAAGGTCTCCGATCGAAGCCGAATTAGCCAGTTTGTAGACCACAAAGAAATAAACAATCATCCCTATAAATGTGGCTAAAATAGTTCCCAGGGGAATGGAACGAGACGGATTTTTAAGATCGCCTGAGAGCCCAACTCCAGCCGTCATTCCGGTAAATGCGGGAAATACTATGGCAAAAACAATAAAAAAGTCTTGTGGATTTCGCAATTCAGCATTTGATAATGAGAACGAAGCACCTTCGGCATATTCCGTGTTACCCATAAAAAACAGAAGTAGCGAAATAAAAAGAATTCCTACAATAAAATAGAGTGCTTTTACTCCCAGATTAGCTCCCTTTTTGAGTATCAGAACAGCCAATCCTAACATTACTGGCAAACTGATTACTTGCCGTGGTAGCGTAAATCCGAACTTATCGAAAATAAAATTAAAGAAAAATTCAAAAGCTTCGGTGAAAGCAATAACATAAAAGGCAACACTAATTGCCTGCGACATAAACAGTGCAATTCCGATGGTAGCCCCAATGTTTAACCCGAAGGAGCGTGAAATAATAAAATACTCACCTCCTCCTTCAACCCTTTTGTTGGTCGCAATTTCCGAAATGGCCAATGCCGTGGGAATGGCAACTAAATGACCTAGTATGATAATTAAAATTACACCCCAAAAGCCAAGGGTTCCAATGGCAAAACCAAAACGAAGAAATAGAATTGCCCCCAGAATAGTTGAAATGGCCGTGAAAAAAACAGGAGCGGTACCAAACTTTTTGACGTTGTTATCCATTCTGGAAATTGTTTGAAATAATTGAATCGAAAATCGGAATGAAAGTTAATGATTCAGTTTAAATTATTCACAAAAACAGAAAAAATTACTGCGAAAGAAATAAATTGGAATCAATAATTTGCAATAAGAGCAAATCCCTTTTCAACTAATTCGTCGTTTAAAGATGTTTCGTTATCTGCAAGCCAAATGGTTCCAATGTACCGGCCATATTTTCCGGTATCTTTACTGGTTTCTACTATAGCTTCAAAATTGTTGGCTTCGATTCGCTGAATAACAAAATTTTTGGCAGCCAATCCTTTTTTGTACTCTTCCGAATCTTTTTTAACGTTGTAGGTTTCAGGCGTATTTATTCCCTCTAAACGGATTCTTTGGTTGGTTGTGATTTTAAAACCCAGATCGATGATAACGTCAATGGTATCGCCATCTACAATTCGTTTTACTTTTGCTTTGTATTTATACATAATATTGTGTTTAAATTTTCTTCAAGTTAGGTAAAAACAAAACGAAAGTCAACCCTTTTGTCAAAACAACCAACTTTTACTACATTGTCGATGAAAACAACGGGTTTCATTTTCTAACTAATTTATTCGCATTCTACTATGGCCGATTCTGTTAAAACCAAGTCAACAAAAGTCCAGCTTTTTGCATTAATAGGGGCTCCTTTAATTAGTTTGTTAGTCATTCTTTTTGCCGATTTAGATCCTGAAAATGTAAAGGTCACCTATTGTTTTGCAATTGCACTTTTAATGGCAATTTGGTGGATAACCGAAGCTATTCCTTTGGCCGTAACCGCATTACTCCCTGTGGCTCTTTTTCCTTTATTTGGAGTGGTTGATGGAAAAACAGTTTCATCCATGTATTTTAATCACCTTATTTTTCTTTTTATTGGTGGATTTATGATGGCATTTGCCATGGAACGATGGAACCTGCATCGTCGGATTGCTTTGAGGATATTGATACTTTTTGGAATAAGTCCCGGCAGAATTTTGTTGGGTTTTATGTTGGCAACCTCATTTTTATCTATGTGGATGTCGAATACGGCAACTGCAATGATGATGGTTCCCATTGCCTTATCTATTATTCTGAAACTCGAAGAAAGTTTGGGACAGGCTAAAATGGGAAGATATTCCATTGGATTACTTTTAGGAATAGCATATTCAGCATCTATTGGCGGAATTTCGACTTTGGTAGGAACTCCTCCTAACTTGTCGTTTGCACGGATTGTTAACATCATTTTTCCGGAAATGCCGGAAATTTCTTTTGCCGACTGGTTTATATTTGCTATTCCGGTTACCATACTTTTGTTTGTTGCAGCCTGGCTTTTATTGCATTTAATGTATAAACCAAAAAGTAGTTGGGAAAACATTCAATTAAACGATTTTAAAAAAGAATACGATGCGTTGGGAAAAGCAAAAATTGAAGAAAAAATTGTATTCGTTTTATTCATCATACTCGCATTTCTCTGGATTTTCCGCTCTGGTTTTAATATCCAGTCGTTTGTAATACCGGGGTGGTCTCAACTTTTTAAAACACCTTCGTATATTAACGATGGAACGGTTGC
>CAYZBC010000443.1:0-3813 GCA_964476535.1 uncultured Maribellus sp. | reverse complement strand
ACATAAAAATAAAACAGGATTTTAAGGAAAAAGATATTGATACAGTTGATTTTGCTAAAAAGCTTTTGGGCCAGATTGTATTTCTCTATTTCTTGCAGAAAAAGGGCTGGCTAGGAGTTCCTGAAGATAAGAATTGGGGACAGGGAGATAGGGGATTTTTACGCAATCTGTTTAAAGACTGCAAAGAAGATGAAAATTTCTTCAATAATTATTTAGAGTTTCTTTTCTATGATGCCTTAAATAAAGAAGGTAGAGGCGGAATTGATCCAAGTTTTTATCCAAAATTTGCATGTAAAATTCCTTTCTTAAACGGTGGTCTTTTTGAGCCAATAAATGATTATAATTGGGAACATACGGATATTCTTCTACCAGATGAGTTATTCTCCAATCAAATCAAAACAAAAGAAGGCGATACAGGCACAGGTATTCTGGATGTTTTTGACCGCTATAACTTCACAGTTAAGGAAGACGAGCCGCTTGAAAAAGAGGTTGCAATTGATCCTGAAATGCTGGGAAAGGTATTTGAAAATCTTCTGGCGGTTAAAGACCGTAAATCCAAGGGAACGTACTATACGCCACGCGAGATTGTCCATTATATGTGCCAGCAAAGCTTAATCAATTATCTTGATACAGAATTAAATAAAGATGCGACTGCATATCAAAAAATCGGTGATATTCAAACAGACGCTTTTGGCAATAAGGTAAAAGCTGGTCAATTAGATTTGACTGCTGAACACAAATCAGGACCACAAATAGCAAAAGAAGATATCGAAATTCTGATAAAATATGGCGAACAGGTTGAAGAGAATGAAATTATCGCTATTAAAAAACAGAGAGACATTTCAGAAGGCAAACAAAAAGGAACAAAGATTGAGTCTAAACTACCGCAATCAGTTATTGATAATGTTTTGGCAATTGATGATGCGTTAAAAAATATCCGTATTTGCGACCCTGCAGTAGGCTCAGGAGCTTTTCCTGTTGGCATGATGAATGAAATTGTTCGTGCAAGAAATGCGCTTACTCCTTATTTGTCAGTCATTGCGAGAAACGAAGCGACGAAGCAATCTCGAACTATATATGATTTCAAACGCCACGCTATTCAGAATTGTCTCTATGGGGTCGACATTGATTCGGGAGCAGTAGAGATCGCCAAGCTACGATTATGGTTATCGCTGATTGTTGATGAGGAAGGTATAAAACAGATAAAACCATTGCCGAATTTGGATTATAAAATCATGCAGGGTAACAGCCTAATATCCGAATTTATGGGAATTGATATTGATGTTGACGAAAGTCAAAAAGGTCAACTTGGATTTCAAGATGAGACAGATATTTTAATTGAACAACTAAAGAATAAAAAGAATACATTTCACAATAAAGCTCAGCCAAAAGAAAAGCAAAAACTAAAACAAGAGATAGAAGATTTGATTATTAAAATATTTGAGATAAAACTGCAAAAGCAAAAGGCAGGTTATTTCGCTAAAATAAAAAGTATTGAAGAAGGATGCCTGACACTTCCGAATGGAGAACAGCGAGAAAAAATTATTCAGCAGGAAAAAGAAAAATTTTATATAAAAAGCGGCTTTAATTTGGAAAAGATAGAAGATCAACTGAGAGAATACACAACTGGCAATAAAATTCGCCCATTTTTTCCTTGGGGGTTGTATTTTCCTGAAGTGTTTCAGGGTGATAATCATGGATTTGATGTGATGATAGCTAACCCGCCATATATCACCATCGCTTTAGGAAAAAAACAAAAAATTTTTTCAGATGATGAAGTGGCTTCATTAAAACGAAATTTTAAGGACGTATATGAGTATAAAGGAAATACTTTCCCCCTTTTCTTCGCAAAGTCAATTAGTCTTCTTAACAACAGAGGAACATTAACATTTATTACTCCGAACACACTATTATTAAATTCTACATTACAAAAGACAAGGAAATACATTCTGAATAATTGCAATATAAATATTCTGATCAGTATAACTGATGGAGTATTTGAGAGTGGTGAAACTGGCGGGGATTTGATCTCAATATTAAGCAAATCCGATGAATATAAAAATATAATAAGAACAAGCGAAATAAAGGATAAAAATACTTTTAATTATCAATTAAAATTCAATTATATCGATCAAATTGTTTATAATGAGATAGAAGGAAATAAATTTTACTTAGATATAAATTCATTAAAATTAATGGAAAAGATCGCCGTGAATTCAATACCTTTAGGAAATATAGTTAAATTTTATCAAGGAATCATCACAGGTGATAACAAAAGATTTCTCTCCGAAAAAAAAACTAATAACAAATATTATAAAATATTACGGGGACGTGATATTCACAAATATTTCTACAATTTTGGAAGCACTTATGTGTTTTTTGAAAAAAAATTATTATGGAGTAATACAAATGAAGGATTATTCCATTCTGAAGAAAAACTAATTAATCGTCAAACTGGTTCTGATCTTATTGCTGCGTATGACGAGAACGGATTATTTACCCTTGATAGCACACATATACAAATTTTAAAGAGTTCGCGCTTTAATTTGAAGTTCATTTTGGCAATATTCAATTCTAAGTTATTAAATTTCTATTATCATAACTTAATAAGAGAAGAAGGTAGGGTTTTTGCACAGGTTAAAACGATAATATTAAAAACACTTCCAATTAAAGATATTATTATTAAACAGCAACAACCCTTTATCTCGATTGTCGATCGCATTCTTGCCATTACCAAAGACGGAACCTATCTTCAAAACTCACAAAAACAAGCCAAGGTAAAAACCCTTGAAGCAGAAATCGACCAACTTGTCTACAAACTCTACGGCCTGACTGAGGAGGAGATTAAAGTAGTGGAGAGTCCATCATGAGTAAGACATTTATAAAAGGTTCGGAATGGCGAAAGTGGGATTTGCATGTCCATACTCCTGTTTCCTATGAGAATCATTTTTCGGAACGGGATACTTATATCAAAAAACTTAAAGAAAAAGCTGTTAAACACGATATCGAGGTGGTGGGAATCAACGACTATTTCTCCGTTGATGGTTATGAAAAACTTTTGGATGAATGTGAAGATGAAACAAAGAAAACAAACCCTTGCATAAAGTTAGACAATGACAAACTACTTCATTTATTTCCTGTAGTTGAGTTAAGATTGGAAAATTTTACTAGTGATAATGAATCTGTAAATATCCATGTGGTTTTTTCTCCAGATCTTCTGCCTTCAACGATTCGAAGTTCATTTTTGGAAAAATTAACTATCAAATACCAGTCTTACAATAATTTAAATTGCAAAGCTGATGATCTAATAAAAATTGGGCACTCTGAGGAAAACAGTGGACGTTTCGATGCGAATTTAGATTTCTCTTCTCTTTCTGAGCAAGATAAAAAACGTCTAATCCATAAAGCACTCAAAGTCATTTCTTTTTCTATCTCTATTTTCGAAGATGGCATTGAGAAATTTAAAAAGATTTTAATAGCGTCTGGAATCAAAGATGATAAGTATTTGATTATCATTGCAAACAAAGGGAGTGGTGGTCTAGATGCATTTCATTGGCATGATAAACTTAAAGATCTATCCAGAGCTGGGAATATAAGACAAAATTTATTGAATCTATCTGATGCGTGCTTTTCTAACGATTCTAATGATATTCAATTTTTATTGGGACAAAAAAATGATACCACAAAATATGAAATCCTGAATCGCTTCAGAAGTTACAAGCCCTGTATTTGGGGATCAGATGCACATACTGAGGAAAACCTTTTTCATCCATCAAACGGAAATACTAACGATTACACATGGGTTAAGGCAGA
>CAYZBC010000442.1:0-3835 GCA_964476535.1 uncultured Maribellus sp. | reverse complement strand
AATTACACAATATCTCCTAATTAGAATGATGGTTTATTTCATTACAGCTCCTAAGGAGGTTTAAAAGTAAATCTAATTCGGATATAACAATTGGTATTTGTCAAAATTTATCAGGCAACTCACAAAAGAATTTTAGTAAAAAAAAGCCGTGTACGTACATGCAAAGCTCAAAAAAACAAAAGCGGAGTCGTGGCAACTTGCCAAACTTCAAAATAAAAAGAAAATGGTAAATGGTAAATGTTTGTGTTATCATGGGAACGAAAAAAGATGCTGGTTGCGGCTAAAAGCCCTCACTTTCTAATGTTTTTGTGTTCTGTCTTCAATTACCAATAAGCGGTATTTATGCCCGTCCATAATTACACGGTGCGTATCAATGTGTAGATGTTTGGTAACTATTTTGTTGTGGATTTTAAAATCGCGGATTAACACCAATTCGGAAAGATTGGAGCCCGAAAGCAATTCGCGCAACTGACAATGGCTACAAAAGCTAATGCCTTTGGAATTATTCTTTCCGCGTTCGGGGCAGCCCATTATTTCGCAGAATTCGTGATTAATAATGTCGCCTTTGTCGCTTTTTGTTAAATTCTGAAACGACTTGTTGAAATACCTTACTTTAAAATCGTGGTCGGCAAGGAAAATAGAGTGCGGATGGTGTTCAATCAATTGATTTATCAAATCGTTGGCTTCTTCTATTCTTACAAATTCAAGTCGCATAATAAAAATGTTTAGTCGAATCGACTTTTTTTCGTTCATTAACAAACGCGCAAAAGTTTATTCATTTTTGGTTCTTGGAAAGTAGTAAATATTAATAGAACATTCAACAGAATATGTTTTACAATCTAAAAAAAAAGTTTTCAACCGGAACTGTTAATGTATTATCAAGTATTATGTACGTGTTAATGCAGGTATCCGTTTTCAGTATGACGTAATGAAGGGATCGGCATGACTAAATGTTAGGAGTCTAGCGAGCCAAAAACACGTTTTAAAAGACTGCTTGCACGTGCAAGAGGATCTTTACGGATCAACTTCTCTTCATCAGCAATCTTTAGGAATAGCCCGTCCAATGCTTTATGTGTCAGGTATTCATCCAGCTCAATTTCCACTGGTTGAAACCCTGCCATTTGTCCAATTACCGATTTTGCAACATCGTTCCACTGTTTTGTAATTTTATTCCAGCTATCACCGGTTGAAACATTTCCAACCAATTTTTTTTCTACCGATGTTTTTATTTTTGGTCGATACAATTCGAATAATTGATTATAAGTCGTTTTGTGCAAGTATTCCGTTGCTGCATTATCTTGGCCTTTTAATATTCCGGCGGCATCTGCTATCGACATATTTTTAATGCTGTTTACAAAAATAGGTTTGGCATCTTTTGCAGCGTCTTCGGCGGCCCGGTTAATTTTTACTAACACATCCTCAAGTAACTGATTTCCTCCAGGAATTTTGCCAATGTTTTTTACAATTATGTCGGCTTCGGGTGGTAACAATATTTTCACCAATTCATCTTTGTAATAACCGTCGGTGGCACCTAAAATGTTCGACGAGTTGTTTGTTCCAACTACCAGTGCTTCTTTTAATCCTCCGGTTATTTCGGTAAGAGAAAGCGGTTTGCCTTCATCCATGGTTTGCTGTGCCATTTGCATCAATTCAGCACAACTGGTTAAACCTACAAGTAATATTATGGGTAGAAATTTGGCAATTTTCATTTTTGTAATTTTTAATATGAATGTAATTATAGTAAAACCTGAGTATTTTCTTATCAAAGAAAGTTATTTTTGTTTAAAAAGTTTGTCGATTAAATCGTTTCTTCCTTTTGTTTTTAAATCTTGAATAATTGAATTTTTAAATTCGCGTTTGTACCAAAAGAAAAATTTTCGTTGGTTTTCTTTGGCATCTTTGTTTCGCGCCGTATATACTTTTTCGAGTGTGTACGGATGATAGCCCGAATAGTAAACGACGGTTGCTAAAGTCATTGGAGTGGGTGTAAAATCCTGCACCTGTTCCAATTTAAAATTCATTTTTTTAGTTTGAATGGCGAGGTTTGCCATGTCTTCCGATTTACTTCCCGGGTGGCTCGAAATAAAATAGGGAATCAATTGCTGATTCAGTTTCTCCTCTTTGTTTATTTTTATAAATTCAGTATTTAATTTTTCGAAAAGGCTAAAGGATGGTTTTCGCATAAATTTCAAAACATCGTCCGACGAATGTTCAGGTGCAACTTTTAACCGACCGGAAACATGGTGTTTAATTACTTCACGTAAATATTGGCTGTTATTTTCGTCGGTTTCTTTTCGCCCTGTTTTTTCCAAAATCATATCGTAGCGAATTCCACTTCCAATAAATGCTTTTTTTACTTTAGGATTCATACGAACCTTTTTATAAAGGTCCAGCATGGGTTTGTGGTTGGTATCCAGATTTTTGCAAATTGATGGAAAAATACACGATGGCCGTTTGCACTTTTTACAAATATCTTCGTGAATACCTTTCATCTTATACATGTTTGCCGAAGGACCGCCCAAATCGGATATATACCCTTTGAAATCGGACATTTCTGTTACCTTCTCAACTTCTTTTAAAACCGATTTTTCTGAACGGCTGGCAATAAATTTTCCCTGGTGTGCCGAAATGGTACAAAATGTACATCCCCCAAAACAGCCGCGATGAATGTTTATGGAATGACGAATCATTTCGTAAGCCGGAATTGTGCCTTTGTTGTTATATCGTGGATGCGGCATTCTTGTGTATGGTAAATCGTAAACCCGGTCAATTTCTTTCTCTTTGAAAGTGGGCCAGGGCGGATTTACTACTATTTTTTTGTTCCCCACATTTTGAGTCAGTTTTTTGGCTTCCATTTTATTCGATTCTTCTTCGATGTGCATAAAATTGCGGGCAAATTTTTTGCGATTGGCCAGACAATCTTCGTGCGAAGCCAGTTCAAATTCATCCCAGCTCTTTTTTGTGGCATATTTTTCATCCACATTTACCAAAAATGAAGTTTGTGGAATGGTAGTTATATTTTCCATTGGAACACCTCTTCCCATCAATTGGGCAAAATCGATAATCGACTTTTCACCCATTCCATAAAAAAGAATATCGGCTTTTGAATCCACTAAAATGGAAGGCATTAATTTGTCCGACCAATAATCGTAGTGCGTAACACGTCGCAACGATGCTTCGATTCCACCAATAACCAGTGGTACATCGGGAAATATGTCTTTTAAAATGTTTGAATAAACAATGGTGCTGTAATCGGGACGGAAACCTGATTTTCCTCCGGGAGTGTAAGCATCGGTAGTACGTTTGCGTTTGCCTGCCGTATAATGGTTTACCATGGAATCCATGTTTCCGCCGGTAACAGCAAAAAATAATTTTGGCCGCCCAAGTTTTTTGAAATCGCGGAAATCATCGGTCCAGTTGGGTTGCGGAACAATGGCAACTTTTAATCCTTCAGCTTCTAAAATGCGTCCAATTACTGCCGCCCCAAAAGATGGATGATCAACGTACGCATCACCCGTAAAAAGAATTACATCAATTTCGTCCCAACCTTGTTGCTCTACCTCTTTTTTTGAAGTAGGCAACCATTTATTTATATCTGAAGTGAGTTCTGTCATTATTTTCTTTTAGACTACAACAATTTAAATTGAATTAAGATTAAAATTTTTTCAATTCAAATAAAATAGGGTGTTTATCCCTTTGATATTCAGCAAAAATAGCATTTCAAATCCGGAACTGTTTGATTCAAATGGAAATCATTAAAAAAATACACTATTTTGTAAAATTTATTTTCATTTAGGATTATAATACCTCGAGGCTTGCCTCGGGATATAAAAAT
>CAYZBC010000441.1:0-3864 GCA_964476535.1 uncultured Maribellus sp. | reverse complement strand
GCCGATAAAATGATTGAAGAGAACAAATATTGTTTTTAGGAATAGTAGTGAGCATGTAGAATTAAGTAATTAGTTCATTAATGATATTGAAAGCCACTTCGTTTGACGGGGTGGTTTTTTGTTTTAATTTTTTCGAATTTACTGTATTCATAAACAAGTTGGGTATTTAAACGTTTGGTAATAAAGAAGTAAATACTTTATAGTATTTTTCTTATAGTTATTACTAAATAAAATTAAACCGGATGCCAATTTTTATGGATCGCCACGACGTGCCAGAAATGATTACTGCAGAGATTGTTGCAGATATGCATCAACAGGATTTAAAAGTTCAACACAACTTTGGTTGCCGTGGTTTAACTTATTGGTTTGATGATAAACGGAAAACAGCATTCTGTTTAATTGAAGCCCCCGATGAAAAGGCAGTAATTAATATGCACGATCATGCTCATGGAGAAGTTCCGCATCGTATTATTGAAGTTGATTCGGCAATTGTTGAATCATTTTTAGGTAGGATAGAGGATCCTGCAAAATCACAAAACACAAGATTAAATATTATTAACGATCCGGCCTTCAGAACAATTATGTCGGTAGTTTATCAAAAAAACACAACAAAAAAGAAATATGCTCTTCAATCCGAATTGCAAATGAAGGAGCATAGTTTATCCATTCATAATACGATAGTCGATTTCGATGGAAGGGTTGTTCGTCAAAAGGAAGATGCAATTCTAGCATCATTTAAATCTGTTACACAAGCTATCTTGTCTGCGCTGGCCATTCAGACTAAAATTAAAATGGAGAACAAAATTCCGATTCTAAAAATAAGTTTGAGTGCGGGAATTCCGGTTACCGAAAAGGAATCGATTTTTGAAGACACTATTCAATTGGCAGAACGAATGAATTTTGTATCAAATGCGGAAATTGTGGTTTCAAGCGAAGTTCGTGAATTGTATGAAAGTGAAAATGCAAATCAGTTTTTAGATGCCATTTTTGCACTTTCTCATTCCGATGAAAATTTTCTCAATTCTTTAATCAACTTTGTTGAAAGCAAATGGACAAATCCAAATCTGAAAGTGGAGGATTTTTACAAAGAATTAGGTTTGAGTAAATCGCAGATGTATCGGAAAATGATGTTCTTAATCGGGGAATCGCCCAACTCCTTTCTGATGGCTTATCGATTAAACAAAGCTTTGGAGTTATTGAAAAAGGGCAACACTTCAATTTCAGAAATTGCATTTGACTCTGGTTTTAATAGTCCATCTTATTTTGCAAAATCTTTTCAGAAGAAGTACAATTTTTCTCCTTCCGATTTTCTTCGAAAGACGAATTAGGCGTTTGTCTCCTTCACGAAACACTTGTTTGGTCCAAAACTACCAGTAAAAGAACCAAGGGTGATATTGATTGACATTTGCGTTTTGTAAATTTGATTTTAGTAATTCAACTATAAATGTAAAATGAATTATTTTCCTAAAGAAATAACACAATAAGAATTAACAAAGAGAAATAATTATGAAAATTGCAAAAGACGACATCGAAGTCAAAATGGAGATTCCCGGAGCAGTTATCCGTCAGCAAACTAATTTTGGAGACGCGACCGGATTAGGTAAGATTAGCGGCGAGTACTTTAACCTCTCTGCAGGAGTGGATACAACCCCACTATTTATGGGACTCGAAGGAAATTTGTGCCAGTGTCCTCATTGGGGGTATCTTTTGAGCGGTCAACTTATGACCACCGATGCCGATGGCATTGAGGAGATTGTTAATGCGAAAGAGCTTTTTTACTGGCCTGGCGGACATAATGTAAAGGTCAATGCAGATGCCGAGCTTGTTATGTTCAGTCCTCAGAACGAACACACGCACGTAATCAATCATATGATCGAGAAGGTTAAAGGTTGAGCCCAATGTCAAAATAGGGTAGCAGCTGGCTTACCAATCGGGGAACTTTGTGATTGACAAAAAACCGAAGTAAGACGGATTTGCTATTTTTTTGTTCGTAAAAAGAAATGATACTGGGATTAAGAGTTGTTATCACTTTGTCATTTCCTAAAATTGTTTAAATATTATGATGATAAAAATGAATTTAGTAAAACTTATGGCATCACTATTTATAGTCTTTGTGGCTTTTGCATGTGGTGGTGATGATTTAACAGCGCCGGTAAAAACATTATTTGAGATACAGGGTGAAAATGGATTTGTGGGAATGGTTGAAGGTACCAATGCATTTATTGCTTTATTGGTAACAAATGAAGAGGCACTGGTTTACGTGTGTAACGGTGAAGAAGAAATATATGAATGGTTTAGAGGAAGTATCGCAGATCCGGAGCATGTTAGTTTGTCGAATAATTATGGCAATCAAGTAGTTGCTGACTTTGATGGAAATTTATTTACAGGGACCGTTGTACTATCGGATAAAAGTTCACATGCATTTGAAGCAATTCCAAACACGGGCAATGAGACTGGTATTTTTCAGGTTTATGGCGAGCAGGCAACACAGGAAGGCGTAGTTGCCGGATGGATTTTAAATGCAAAAAATGAGGAACGTGGTAGTTTTAGGTTAAATTCCGTATTTCAGGCAACTCCCATAAAACCAAAGACAAGTACAATCTCTTTTAAAAATAATAGCTTTTCAATCCGAAGATTTTCCTTTATCTATCATCCCGATTCCATTTCGGTTATTCAAACAAATAGATAATTAGCACAGTAGTTAAGGTATAGATAAAGAGGCTCAAAATAGGTGAAAAATCCATGCTTCATCGGCTGATGAAGCATGAATTCCTTAGATAAAATACAATCGGAAATAATCTTTATCCCCAAGGAAATAACTCTTCTGACCAAGAAAACCATAGGTATTTTCGAAGGGATAATACCGAAAGTATAGGAAATCTCTATTGTTCTCTTTGAAATAATTGTGCTGACCTTAGTCAGAATTCTTCGGGAATGGATATTAATTCGCCAGCATAATTTCAACTAACCTTTTTATATCAGCTAAATTAGATTCATCTTTAACTTCAATGTGAATTCCGCGACCTTCGGCATAGACTCTTGCATTTTGCAATTCGGTTTTTATTTCGTCTGAAATTTCGCTGGAAAGAATTTGATTCATTGCTTTCTGTCCAAAAACAAATGCTACTTTAAAATATCCTTCACGAGGTAAAAAATAGATAATCGCACGTTTTTTATCTTTTATTCTAAAACTCCATCCATATTTTTTTCCAGTGAAATTCTAACTTTCAATCCCTTTCGGGTATTTATCAAAAGCATATTCGTACAATTCAATCCACAGTTCATAGGTTGTTGCCAAAGGTAAAACCAAATCGGTATTAGTTGGAATTTTGGATTTTTCTGTAAAAATGCTGATGTCCATTTTTGTATTAAAATTACAAAATTCAAATAAGATTTGCACCAAAAGTATTTTTTTAATGCAGGAGCTTTTGTTTAAGTCAGGAATACTTCGTGTTGTTTGTGAAGATTTGAACCCCGAGCGATTGTATTCAGCTTTTCTTGACCCGGATATGTGCACTGATATGGCGCAATTTCTCAATAATTATTTTTCAAAAATACCTGTTTCATTTAAAAAGTTTTGTGCTTTATTCAACGAGAAGATTACTGATTCGTCGGTTATATGTGAATCTTTAAGAGCTTAAAATTATTTTAAAGTTGTGAGAAAATTTATTGTCGTTGTATTTCTCCACAAAAAAAGCATGGAAATCTCTTCACTCAAAAAAATATAGTAAAAAGAGAGTTAGGTTGGGCAGTTTTTTATATTTTCATTTTAAGAAGGCAAATATAAAATGCTGAAAAAATGAACCTGACAAAATGGAGTTCATGGTTTGTTAATTGCCATAACAAATTGTTGATCCTAATTTC
>CAYZBC010000440.1:0-3887 GCA_964476535.1 uncultured Maribellus sp. | reverse complement strand
CGGTGCATTCTCAATTACATCTAAAATCATAGCTTATCCTCCTTATTTTTACCTTAATTTGAACTTATTTCATTTAAAACGAGTGCTAAACATGTTTTTAGTTATTAACGGATTTTCTTTACAATATAATCATAAACCTTTTTTGTTGCACTTGTTGCTGTTTTTGAACACATTGTATTACCATATCTTCTGCCCATCATGATAATATTTCTCACACACGTCCTTATTCAGCTCTACACCCAACCCGGGTGCATCAGTTAGATTAATGCAGCCATTTTTAAATAAATCCATCCCTTCGCGTTTAACAATCTTACCAACCCAGTCTGATTCAATCCAGTGATACTCAATTCCCATAAAATTAGGAATATTTGCTGCAGCATGTGCAGCGGCGATTGCACCGAGTGAACCCGCATTGCCGTGCATGGCAACTGGAATTGAATGCAGGTCAGCATATTGAGAAATTTGTTTCATAGCACTTATACCACCAACATACAAAATATCAGGATGAATAATGTCACAGGCCTTGGCATCAATATAAACACGTAATTCTTCAGGTACCAAGCCTTCACCCATACAGATTGGTATATTGCTTTTTTCACAAAGAGTACGATACCCCTCAACGTTGTTCGGCAAAATCGGGTCTTCCAGCCAGGCCAGATCCAATGACGCAACTTTGTGCATTATTCTCAAGGCTGCCGGCATATTGTAGCGTTGATGGAGATCAACACTCAATTCCATGTCAGGTCCTACACTTTGACGAACCGTGTCAAGGCAGGTATAAATGCGATTCAATTGTTTTGTGGTAATTAATCTGTTCCATACATCTGTTGTTAATTCAGGGGCCATGAAATCTATATCAAATTTGAGAAAATCAAATCCATATTCGGCAGACTCTTCAGCAAATTTCTTCCATTCACCTAGATCTTCCTTGTTTTCAGGAGTGCTGCGGTCAAGGTAAACACGCACTGCTTTACGAAATGCTCCACCAAGCAAGTTATAAACAGGAACCTTCAGTACTTTGCCAATCAGGTCGTAAAGTGCTTGATTAATACCGCTTAAAGCCCATATCAATGGACCTGTTTGCGAGCCTGTAGGAGAACCAGACATAACTTTAATTTTGGCGATATCAAATTCCTTGCTGTTTTCCATCTGTGTCTGTGAATGCGGAGGCAAAGACCCTTCTATTACCTCCTTGAACAGAGGGTCAATGTCAAAAGGATTGCGGTTCCTTAATGTTGCAGTAACATAATCTAAGGCATCCTCAACACCTATAATATCACTAACTTCTCCCAAACCATATTGTCCACAGTCACTTTCAATTTTTACGATCAGCTTGCTTGTGGTTGATTTTCCACCACCAACAGTATGTTCGCGAGGACCTATCAGACGCATTCTTTTGATATTTGTTATTTTCATGTTTATGTTTCCTTATTTTAAAATTCTTTCCTTTCCTAATATTGTTTCTTAAAATTCACCACATTCATAAATGGTTGGTCATTAAGCAAACGTGAAACATTTTCACGCAATATAGCTGCTGCCTGATCAATACGGTCTTGCGTACCTGAACCAATATGCGGTGAAAGTATAACTTTTTCGTCATTCCAAAGCAGATGGTCTTTAGGCAATGGTTCTTCTTCAAAAACATCCAGTGCTGCTCCAGCCAGTTTACCGGATTTTAGTGCAATGCAAAGTGCATCAAGATCCAGTACACCGCCACGTCCCACATCAATAAAAAAGGAATGGTTAGAAAGCATTGCTAATTCTTTTTCTCCAATCAGATGATGTGTCTTCTTTGTCAGGGGTAGCACCATGATAACTGCATCACATAATGGCAGCATACTTTCAAGTTCATTTTCTACAAACCACTTATCAGGAATCAGCCCTTCAGGGTCACCAGTGTTCGGAAAAATAAATTTATCTTGAGCTTTCTTTTCTCCTGTTCGACTGTACGCCAGAACTTTCATACCCATGGCTGAGGCAATTCTGCCTATTTGCCGTCCAATACTGCCATACCCAAGAATGCCCAGGTTCTTACCATAAAGACCATGACCCCAAAATTTCTGGTGTGAAAGTTCAGGACTCTCTGGCCATTGCTTGTTGTACTGCATACTAAGAAATTCCCGGAAATTTCTCATAATAGCTAGCATTAATCCCATTGCGTGTTCAGCCACATTCTGGGAAAATGCCCCTCCTGCGTTTGCTATTGGAATACCTGATTTTGCAGCAGGGGTCCCAATCAGGTGCGAAATAGTAGCACTTTCAGTTTGAATAAGTTGCAAGTTTTTGACTTTCTTCATATCAAATTCAGCCCGGGCTGTGTAAATGATATCTGCTTTAACGAGGGCCTGATGATTAAGCTGCTTAACCACTTTTACCTTATCTGAAAGTGCCTCAATTTCAGCAACAGCCTTGTCGCTTATCAAAACATTATCTACAACAATTCTGATTTCCTTGTCTTTTATCTGGTTTTTCATTTTCTAGACTCTTTTCTTTAATGGTATATAAAATAAATGTAATCCTGCACTTATCCCCAAGGTATTCGCACTTATTCCATATCGCGATCCAGTTTGAAGTATCGTAGAAATTTTTTCTGTCTTTTGTTCTCTCACCACATTTCTTACTGCAGAAGTCGCAACAAGAATCTCCGTTGCAACAACTCTCCCTGTTCTATCTATCCCGGGAAAAAGCTGTTGCATGATTTTTAAAAGCTTATTAATGTCCATGAACCCTCTCCGCTTTAATTCTACTTAATCAATGAATCCATGTCAACAAGAACAGATTTTACTGCGTATACTTCTGAAGATGCTTTGGAACATACCACTTTATAAAATTATAGCCTATTCCGATTGGAGAGACTTCTATGCCTTTAAAACGCGCGTTAACAACTGGAAGCGAGTCAGAGATATATAAAAATGTGCAAGCCTGATCTTCAGCCAGAATCTCGTGAATTCTATGATAAATCTGTTTTCTTTTCTCAATTTTAAATTCTACTCTTCCCTCTTCCATGAGCTTATCTACCTCTGAATTACTATAAGAAATAAAGTTAAACTCCCCCGCTTTCGTCTTGGATGAATGCCAAATATCAAAACAGTCCGGATCTCTGCCAAGACTCCAGGCGAGTAAAACAGTGTCAAATCTTTTTTTATTAATGAACTCGTTTATAAAAGATGCCCATTCAATTATTCTTATAGTTACCTTAATACCAACAAATCTGAAGTTCTGTTGTATAATTTCTGCGCATTTTTTCCTCTGTGCATTACCCTGATTTGTTATAATCTCAAACTCAAATTTCTTTCCATCTTTGTCGATCCAGCCGTCTCCATCATGATCCTCCCATCCGCATAGTTTCAGCATCCCTTTTGCCTTTATCGGATTATACGGATATCTTCTCACATGTTTGTTGTATGCCCATGATCCAGGAGGAAAAGGACCCGTCCCGATCTCTCCCAATCCTAATAAAACCCCTTTGATAATCTCAGGCTTATTAATTGCATATGTTAAAGCCTGTCTAACAAGTTTATTTTTGAATAACGAGTTTTTAAGGTTGTAACCCAGATAGGTATAACCAAAGCTTGGATATCTATATTTACTAAAACTTGTTTTAAACAACTTCTTATTGGTCTGATAAGTGTATTGAACGGGGCTAAGTCCCATCCAATCCACATTACCTGCGCTAAGTTCAAGAAACATTGTCGCATCATCGGGAATTATCTGATAAACATATTTGGCTATATATGGACTGCCTTCAAAGTAGTTATTATTCGCTTTAAGAACAATTCTTTGTCCTGTTTTCCATTCTTTAAACTTATATGGACCTGTTCCTATTGGATGCCGCGCAAAACTACACTTGATTAAATTCTTATCTTTTAGAAGATGCTCAGGCATAA
>CAYZBC010000439.1:0-3887 GCA_964476535.1 uncultured Maribellus sp. | reverse complement strand
GCTGCAACTGATTGGAACAAAGCCAATGGAATGGAAGCGATGGACGGGCCCATAAATTTTGGCGAAAATTTTATTAACTGGGGATTGCTTGTCGATGGTTTTATGCCGCAGGGTTATGGAATGCCGTACAATCCTCCATACTACGAAAAGCTTTTTCGAAATTTTGGATTCGAGGTTTACTTTGAACAATACAGTTACCACGTCGATTATTCCAACCCTTTGTCTGAACGATTATGCAAAATTGCAGAGTGGGTTTCCAAAAAACCGGGATACAGTTTTAAACATTTTAACTTCAAAGATATTAGCCGTTATGTAAAAGATTTATGTATTGTTTACGATGCAGGCTGGTCGTCGCACGAACATTATAAACCATTAGATCCTGAAGACATTCACGATTTTATTACCAATTCGAAAGCAATTCTCGATGAGGAAATGATTTGGTTTGCCTATCACAACGATATTCCCATTGCCATGTTTGCAATGGTTCCCGACATCAATCAAATTCTACAAAAGCTGGATGGGAAAATGAATTTGTGGGGAATCGTTAAATTTTTATACTATAAAAAGAGAAAAGTAATAACTCGCACCCGAATATTAATGATGGGTGTTGATGTGAAATTCCAGCGATCTGGAATTGATTCTGCAATATACTGGCATCAGGATAAATTAATGAAAAATAAACCGCAATACACTGAAGTTGAACTTTCGTGGGCGGGCGATTTTAACCCAAAAGTAATTTTGTTGTATGAAGCGGTTGGTGGCAAAAAGGCGAAAACGCACTATACCATGCGCTATTTATTCGACCGAACTTTACCATTCAAACGGGCACCAATTATTTGATAGTGTTTGCATTGATGTCAAATGGGGTTCTCCTCCAACTCGACATCAGGCATCAATTTGAATTAGGAAAAAGACGGGTAATTTTTTATATAAAAAACCAAATACTTTTTTGGTTTATAAAGAACAATATTTATCTTTGCAGGCCGAATTAAAAAGGAATAGTAATAATACAGAATGGATTGCAGTTTGGAAATGTAACCATTCACCATAAAATTCAATAAAATGAGAAAAGGAATTCATCCTAAAGAATACAGATTGGTAGCATTTAAAGACATGTCGAACGGACATACTTTTCTTACCAGATCAACCGTTAATGCAAAAGATACGGAAACAATCGACGGTGTTGAATACCCGTTGTTCAAAATTGAAATCTCTAACACCTCGCATCCATTTTACACCGGTAAAGTTAAATTGGTTGATACTGCAGGACGTGTTGACAAGTTCATGACCCGTTATAGCAAACACATGGAAGATAGAAAAAAATAAGCTTTTTGTTTATCATATTAAAAACATCCGTCAAACGACGGATGTTTTTTTTTGTATTAAGGTGCAGTTTTGACGGAATTATTTGCCTAAACGATGAACAATAAGCAATTATTATGCTTTTCTGTAAATGGCACAGCAATTGCAAAACTACCTGCCTTATATAATAACAGATCTGGTTGCGCCAGATTGTCACTAATAAGTTTAAAATGGGAAAAATTAGAAATACAGCTGCTCTAAATATATTTGCTTCAGGAATAATGGACGATGAATCGGAGTTTTTACCGATTATTGCCGATGGCGACGACAAGGATTTAAAGAACATTGAAGTGCCCGACGTACTTCCAATTTTACCACTTCGTAATACGGTGCTTTTTCCTGGAGTAGTTTTGCCAATTACAGTAGGCAGGGAACGTTCGTTGAAACTTATTCGCGATGTAAATAAGGGAAGCAAATTGCTTGGAACCATTGCGCAAAAAGATTATACGGTTGACCGACCCGAATCTAAAGATTTGTACGAGGTGGGTACTGTTGCCGAAATTCTTAAAATATTGGAAATGCCCGATGGTTCAACCTCGGTAATTATTCAAGGGAAAAGGCGTTATAGTATTGCGGAGTTTGTTGCTGAAGATCCCTATTTTAAAGCAAAAGTTGAGACTCTAAACGATGTTCTTCCCGAAAACGACAATGAGTTTAATGCCATTGTTGGGTCATTAAAAGATCTCTCCATAAAAATTGCACAGTTCTCGGCCAATGTTCCGCCCGAAGCAACATTTGCGGTTAAAAATATTGAAAATTCTACATTCCTCATCAACTTTATTTGTTCCAATACCGACATAAGTGTAGAGGACAAACAAAAGCTTTTGGAAATTGAAAGCCTCAAAGACCGGGGTATTCAGGCCATTAGTTTTTTGGTGAAGGAAGTTCAGATGCTGGAATTGAAACATGAAGTTCAGTCGAAAGTAAAGACTGACATGGACAAACAGCAACGCGAGTTTATGTTGAACCAGCAAATGAAAACTATCCAGGATGAGTTGGGAGGGAATCCGGCTGAACTGGAAATTGCTGAATTGAAAAAGAAAGCAAAAAATAAGAAGTGGACCAAAGAAGTGGCTAAGTTTTTTGATAAAGAGGTAAAAAAACTAGGACGCTTAAATCCTGCTGCCGGGGAATATTCGGTGCAATTTACTTTTTGTCAAACTTTGCTCGACCTGCCTTGGAATGAATATACATCTGATAATTTCAACTTGAAAAATGCAACAAAAGTTTTAGACGAAGACCATTACGGTTTGGAAAAAGTGAAAGAGCGGATACTGGAACATTTGGCGGTGTTGAAGTTGAAAAATGATATGAAGTCACCAATTCTCTGTTTATATGGCCCTCCTGGAGTTGGTAAAACATCGTTGGGTAAATCGGTTGCAAGGGCTTTGGGTAGAAAATATGCACGGGTTAGTTTAGGTGGATTAAGCGATGAATCTGAAATTCGCGGACACCGGAAAACATACATCGGTGCAATGCCCGGTCGGATTATTCAAAACATTAAAAAAGCAAAATCGTCGAATCCCGTTTTTATTCTGGATGAAATAGATAAGGTTTCCAAGAATTTTCATGGCGACCCGGCATCTGCTTTGCTGGAAGTTTTAGACCCCGAACAAAACTTTGAGTTTCATGATAATTATGTGGAACAGGATTACGACCTTTCGAAAGTGATGTTTATTGCTACCGCAAATACATTAAGTACAATTACTCCAGCTTTGCGCGACCGTTTGGAAATGATTGAGGTGAGCGGTTATTTGGTAGAAGAGAAAATAGAAATTGCCAAACGCCATTTAATTCCAAAACAGTTGGAAAATCATGGTTTGAAAAAAGGGGACGTAATTTTCTCGAAGGATGTAATTGAAATAATTGTGGACGGTTATTCACGGGAATCTGGTGTGCGTGAATTGGATAAAAAAATTGCAAAAGTAATTCGCCGGATTGCGAAAAAAATAGCATTCGAGGAATCCTACAATAAAAAGCTCTCTAAAGTTGATATTCGTGAATACCTTGGCGTAACCGAATATTCCAAAGAACGATATCAGGGGAACGATTTTGCCGGAGTAGTTACCGGATTGGCATGGACTGCGGTTGGTGGCGAGATTCTTTACGTGGAAACCAGCCTCAGCAAAGGGAAAGGTGGATTAACATTAACCGGAAACCTTGGTGATGTAATGAAAGAATCGGCGATGCTGGCACACGAATACATGAAATCGCACGCTGAAGAGTTGGATTTAAATGCTGAAGTTTTTGCCAAGTGGAATGTGCATGTGCATGTACCTGAAGGAGCTATTCCAAAAGATGGCCCGTCGGCAGGAGTAACCATGGTTACCTCGCTGGCATCGGCATTTACACAACGCAAAGTGAAAAAAAATCTGGCTATGACAGGCGAGATTACTTTGCGAGGAAAAGTACTTCCTGTGGGTGGAATAAAAGAGAAAATTTTGGCCGCCAAACGTGCCGGAATCACTGAAATTATTATTTCGGAACAAAACAAAAAGAACCTCGAAGAGATTAAAGATATTTAC
>CAYZBC010000438.1:0-3888 GCA_964476535.1 uncultured Maribellus sp. | reverse complement strand
CTCTTGTATTTTACAACAGCATTGGAAATAAAATACACCGTAATAAACTGAGAACCAAGTTTCATGATAAAGTGCAGACGTCCCGCAGCTATTGCTCTAGGGGAATTCCGTAAAGACGCAGAACAACCAATCTGGTTCAGTGAGTCAAGAGTGCTGATGGATAACGATGGAGTAAAACTTGGTCCTTTGCAACGGCTAGACATTGGGGTATATCCTAGTATGACATTTGCCGGAGGAAGCGACGTTCTCTGGCACCCGGAAAGAAAGTTTTTTCTATTAGGTAAAAAAATAACAGATGAAATCGTCTCCGGCATGTTAGTGCCTGAACAATAAATAGCGAGTAATGATACTAAAATGCAATATGAATGGATAAAGTCAGTTGAAAGTAGAGTCGTGCTTTTCAAGTCCTTTTATGAAAGACAAAATGAACGTCCGTTGTTCGGGTTTTTTAAAGACAGCGAATATCCACTGTTTCGATATCCGTTCAGCCGGGCACTGCCGGAAGGGCAGCCACTGACACCGGAAGATTTCAATATTAAGTCATTCGTTAACGACAGTGAGAAACTATGGTCCGAACACGAAACGTGCGGTGGGGATTTTATTTTCAGCGCTTGTGCTTTCTGGGGTATTCCATGGTTGGAAGCTGCCTTGGGCTGTCCGATTTTTGCCGACCATTCAACAGGCTCCATCTACAGTAAACCGCCAAAGAAAATTACCCCGGAAGATGTTCCTGAATTTTCCCCGGATAGTCCATGGATACGGCTCATGAAGGATAGGCTAAATGAACTTACGGCAAAAAGTGCTGGACGTTTCCCTTTGGCTACTACCAGAATGCGCGGTATCTCCGACCTACTTTCCGCTCTTTACGGAGGAGATTCCTTTATTTTCGCAATGCTCGAAAATCCTGAAGAAGTAAAAGCCTATACTGCACAACTCACTGAATTTTTTATTAAAACAGCGAAACATCAGCTTAAGCATATACCTGAATTTCATGGTGGTATCGGTTCTTTTTATTACTACATGTGGGCTCCAGTCGGTACTGTCTGGCACCAGGAAGATGCGGCTGCTCTTTTATCACCCGATATCTACGAAGAGTTTATTGAGCCGTGTGATCGTAAAATAGTCCGTGCTTTTTCACATGTCATCATACATGAACATTCCACAGGTTTTGTTCCTATTCAATCCTATCTTGATATGGACATGACGGCGCTTGAAATGCATATTGATATTGGTGGGCCGTCCGCAGAAGAACTTTTTGAAAAGCACATGAATATTCTGGAGCAGAAGCCATTGCTTATCTGGGGGGACATCCCTGAAAAGGATCTTGATTGGATCTTTGACAAACTTCCATGTCAGGGCTTAGCAATTAATACTATAGTCAACTCGTCAGAACAAGCTGAACAGTTATGGAATAAATACATCAAAAAGAAATAATTATAATGTTTGATAATCCTGTAAAAAAAGCTCTAATGACTCGCAGATTAACCATCGGTTCATGGATACAGATCGGACATCCGGGCAATGCTGAAATTATGGCTAAAGCCGGTTTTGCCTGGCTTGCAGTTGATAGTGAGCATGGTGAAGTTGAAACCGGAGATTTTGGAAATCTCTTTCGCTCAATAACCAACTTCGGAACCATTCCAATGGTCAGAGTTCGGGAAAATGACACTTTGGAAATCCGCCGCGCTCTTGATCTGGGCGCTATGGGAGTTATTGTGCCGATGATCAATACCGCCGAAGATGCTCGGAAAGCGGTTGCTTCTGCCAAATATCCTCCGCAGGGCGTGCGCGGTTTTGCCTTTCACCGCGGCAACAACTGGGGGATAAATTTTAACGATTATGTTAAGGTTGCCAATGAAAACATAGCCGTAATTGTAATGATTGAGTCAAAAGATGCCGTTGCAAATATTGATGCTATTCTATCGGTAGACGGCGTAGACGGCGTGTTTATTGGGCCTTACGATATGAGCGGATCTTACAGTATTCCGGGACAGACCGATTCTGAGATCGTAAAAAACGCTTGCAAACAAGTAGCTAAAGCCTGTATCAGAGCCGAAAAATCTGCAGGAATACATATTGTTCTGCCGACAACTGAAGCGGTGAAAAAAGCAGTTGATGACGGATTTACCTTGCTTGGATTGGGTACGGATACAGTGTTTCTGGCTGACGGAGCGGCAAAATGGATGAATTTTATCAAAGGATTTGGGATAAAATGATTAGAATAGCAGTGACGGAACTGGAATACTGTAAGGCAGAAGCCGTTTTTAAAGATGCTATTTCGGATGGTTTTGAATGCCTTTCTGCGCCAGCTAAAGAAAGCGAACTTGCCAATTTCATCCGTAATGAGAACGTATTGCATGTAATCATCGGAGTGAACAAATATACCGGCGAACTTTATAACGCTCTGCCTCAAGGCGGTGTAATTGCCCGCTTCGGCGTTGGACACGACGGTGTGGATAAAGTTAAAGCAAGCGAAAAAGGACTGCTTTGCACTAATACTCCAGGGGTTCTCGATCGTTCGGTAGCCGAATGTGCGATTGGTTTGATGCTGACCACAGTTAGGCATTTTTTTACCTGTATTACTGATAACAAGAACGGCATTTGGCAAAATCGGTTGGGTATGGAACTTTCCGGCAAAAATCTGGTGATTATCGGTTGCGGAGCTATCGGCAAAAAGACTGCCGCAATCGCCGCATTTGGATTTGGCATGAAAGTTATTGGTTTTGACGTTGCAGATTTTAATATATCAGAATTACGCGAATATGGTATCAGTCAATTCAAAAATACTTTTGCAGACGCAGTTTCAGGTGCTGATTTTGTCTCTATGCATATTCCAGACATTCCTGCGACAAAGGATTTTATTAATGCTGAACGTCTTGCCCAAATACCGTCTAAAGCGGTTCTGATCAATACTGCCCGCGGCTGTATCATTGATGAAAACGCTTTATATGATGCACTGGTATCCGGGAAACTGGCAGGAGCCGCGCTTGACGTATTTAAAGCTGAGCCCTACGTACCCCAATCTCGCGACAAAGACCTGCGGACATTGAACAATGTGATCATGACTCCGCATATTAGCAGCAGCACTGCTGAAGCCTGCGAACGTATGGCGAAAGCAGCCACGAAAAATATTCGCATGGCAATTGAAGTCAGATATGATGAAATGTCCCTGCTGAACCGACAAAATTACAAATTGCATATTGGTAGAAGACGAGTGTATAAATAATAATTTTAAGGAGTAAGAGCAAATGTTACATATATTATCTCAGGAGCAAAAAAGAAAAGGTAACGGTTTAGTTACAGAAAGTGATGAGAGGAATTAGATGAGAAAATAAAACAAAAGGATAAACTTTTCTAAAATAGGGCGAGAATATCCCCCAAAAAATAGTCCTCGAAATTTATAACTAATTTTAATAGAAAAAATATGCGAATTGTGATTCATTGGTAGTAGAAGGCAATCACGGTGGTGCTGGAGTTTAATGAGAACTCGAATTTCCAATGTCAACAATTACACATAAGGCACCTTATGCGAAGTTGTTGACGCTAAACCCGTATATTTCTAATGATTTTCCCTATATTTTATACAAAAAACCCGTTTTTGTAACTACACATAAGATTTTTTGTATTTAAAATAGCACTATTTAATATCTTTAAATAAAATATCTATTTTATTCTTGACATATGTTTTGTTGTAGATATAATAGAGATGATTCTAAATTAGGGGATAATTTATGGGAAAGTTAGAAAAACGGAAAATGGTAAGTATTCATTTTTCTCAAGATCTCATTGATAAAGCAAAAGAAATTAGCAAATTGGGAAATATGAGTTTTTCGAAGTTTGTGAGAGAAGCAGTTAAGGATGAAATCAAGCTGGCAAGACAAAGAATAC
>CAYZBC010000437.1:0-3899 GCA_964476535.1 uncultured Maribellus sp. | reverse complement strand
AATAAATGGAATTAATATAATTGGGTTGGCTATTGGAATTGCAGCAATCTTATTAATATCACAATATATTCGATTCGAGAATAGCTACGACTCTTTTTTAAATGATACGAACCGTATTCATCGCCTGGTTTTTTACAGACATTATACAACAGGTCTCGATAAAAGCGTTGGCAACAATTACATTGTTGGACAAACTGCCAGCGAAAATATTCCTGAGATTGAGAATTTTCTTCGCTGCAAAAAGTCCACCCAATTTTTGCAAGTTGAAGAAGAAATTTTCAAGGAAGAAAAGGTATTTTTTGCCGACAGTTCCTTTTTTGACCTGTTTTCTTATCCCGTTATTTCCGGGTCGAAACCTGATTTTCTGAGAGCACCCAACGTGGCAGTAATTACGGAATCGACTGCCCATAAATATTTTGGCAATGATAATCCAGTTGGAAAAACCATTTACCGGGTTAATCCTGGCAAAGCTCCATTGCTTGTACAGGGAGTTGTAAAAGATGCACCGCCCAATTCACATTTAAAGTTCGACATGGTTATTTCCTTGTCGAGTTTGACAAATCCATCGTATTGTTACACTTGCAATAATACCAATACTTATTTTTTGCTTCGCGAAGGAAGCGATCCTGAAGAGATATCAGCAAAAATAACAGATTTAGCAATTGATTTCCTTGCTTCAAAAGGACTAAAATTAGATTTTCCAATAGAATACCACCTCCAAAATGTAAGCGATATTCATCTTCATTCAAACTATCGTTTTGAACATGAAGTAAATGGAAATTACGTTTACCAAATCGCCTTGCTAATTGTTGCTCTTTTTATTCTGTTGAGTGCCTGGTTGAACTATTCCAATATCTACGAATCGCTGATAAAAAATAAAATCAGAAGTTTTGGAATACGTAAAATAAATGGAGCTTCATGGCAATCTTTTATTATTGACTTTATTGCGGAAACTCTAATTACCGGTTTTATTAGTTTGGCAATTGCATATCTGTTGTTAGGTGTTTCGTTCCCTTCTTTGAAAGATTACCTACAGTTGGATTATTCTTTAGAATGGGTGCTCGATTTTCAAACAATCTTATACTCAGTTTTTGCAATTATTATCATAAGCGTTGTTGTTGGAATTGCCATGAGCATCCGGTTTTTAAAAATCAGACCCCTGCTTTTGGTTCAGAATAAAATACAGAATATCAGTCATAAAAAGCCGAAGAATCTGGTTTTGGTAATTCAATTCAGTATCGCCATCTTTTTAATCGCCAGCACCTTTGTTGCAATAAAACAAATTCATTACATGCAGGTTTCCGCCTTGTCGATGAACATTGATCAGGTTTTAACCGTGCGGAGACCTGTTGAGAAAAAGTATAACGCTTCACAAAAGCAATTTGAAGAAAGTTTAAAACGAATTCCGGGAATCACAGAAACAACTTATTCAACAATTTCTCCTGGCCAGAAAAATACATGGGTAAAAGGAGGAATTGCCATTAAAGGCAAAGACAAATTAAGTGACCAGTTATTTCAAGCAAGTGTTGCTCCCGGATTTTTTGATTTTTTTCAGGTAAAACTTCTTGCAGGCAGATCGTTTTTTCCGGATGAAACCAACTGGGAAGGAGGCACGCGCCATGTTATACTAAATAAGCAGGCAGCTTTGGCATTAGGTGTATCAGATTATACCGATTTATTGGGTAAAACCTTAGTTGACTCTGACGATGGAATTGACATGGGTGAAATCGTTGGTGTGGTTGATGGGTATTTTCAAAACTCCCTTGATCAGGAAGTTGTACCCACAATTTTTAATCCCGACCAGTTTGGATATTTCCTTTTTTTTAAAATGCGGGGAGAAAATCCTGTTGAACTGGTTTCAAAAGTAAAGACTGAATATCAAAAATATTTTATAGATAATTATTTTGAATACTTTTTTCTGGACGATTATTTCAATGCGCAATACCAATCCCACATTCAATTTAATCGTTGTTTTATTCTTTTCAGTTTAATGGCGATTATTATTTCTGTTTTGTCGTTACTGGGAGTTGCCATAATGGGCGCTGCAGCACGAATTAAAGAAATCGGCATCCGCAAAGTAAACGGTGCCCGAACATGGGAAATCCTGTTGTTGCTTAATAAAGATTTTATGAAAGGAGTGGTTCTCTCCATTTCAATTGCTACGCCGGTTGCCTTGTATGCCATGAGTAAATGGCTCGAAAACTTCGCATACAAAACATCATTAAGCTGGTGGATTTTTGCCCTTTCCGGTGTGCTGGCCTTGGGAATTGCATTGTTAACGGTTAGTTGGCAAAGTTGGAGGGCTGCCACGCGAAATCCTGTTGAAGCTTTGAGGTATGAATGAGAATTCACCCCAAACCTCCCGATAAAAATCGGGACAAGCACTAAAGGGGCTTAAAGAAAAAATGACATGAGTAAATACTAAAAGATGATTTTACAAATAAACATTAATCAGTGACTTCTCAAAGTCCCCTTCCGGGGATTTAGGGGTGGGAAACAATTTACATTATGTACCAAAACTAATTTAAACGCATAAAATGATTATAGAAAAATTAAGACAATCGTTTAAAAATATGAGGGGAAGTAAATCATATCTCTTCATAAATGTAGGTGGATTAGCAATAGCATTTTCAGTATTTATACTCATAATGCTTTTTGTAATTAATGAGTATAATTTTGATAAATTCAACACAAACGGGAAAAGAGTGTACAGGATTGAGGAAGGCGAAAACAATCAGGTGCCAATGGCTATTAGCAGAATTTCAAAAGAATCTTTCCCGGAAATTGAAAAGTCTGTAGTTATAAAATCGTTTAGCAATCACTGGCTAAGATACGAACAAAACTTTTTTGAAATAGATGACTTCTGTTTTTCAGATAATTCATTTCTCGAGGTGTTTTCCATTCCTTTTATTTCAGGAAATCCAAAGACTGCTCTTGAAGCTCCTTATACTATCGTTTTATCAGAATCCGTTGCAAAAAGGATTTTCGGGGATAAAGATCCTATCGGGCAGCAGGTTAATTTCAAAAATGAGAACGATTATACGGTTACTGGTGTAATAAAAGATTTGCCCGATTTTCATTTACCCGCGAAAGCAATTGCTTCATTTAAATCGGTTGAAGAAAGTTATAACCTTTCGGATGAAACCTGGGGCTGGGGACTGGTTTCGTACGTCATGCTTGCCAATAATCATGATAAAGATTTTCTTGAGGAAAAGATGAACAAGCTTTTCAGTGGCAATGAAAATTGGAATGTAAAAGAACCGAATTTTAAATTACGTGCATTCAACGATATTTATCTTGCCACCGATACGGGTGCAAACGATGAAACTAAACACGGAAGCATGGCTCTTTTAATTACTTTAATTGTTGTTGCCGTTTTTATTTTACTTATTGCAAGTATTAACTTTATTAACCTTACCATTTCGAGGGGATTAAAAAAAATAAACGAAATAAATATTCGTAGAATTC
Source organism: uncultured Maribellus sp. (assembly GCA_964476535.1). GTDB lineage: Bacteria > Bacteroidota > Bacteroidia > Bacteroidales > Prolixibacteraceae > Draconibacterium. Next base: position 431 of record CAYZBC010000437.1, on the reverse strand, counting down.
TTGGTAGTTCAAAAACGGCTATCATTTTTCAGAACATGCTCGACTCCGTTATTTTATGCACAATTTCAATTTTTATCGCTTTAGCAATTGTATTTTTCTCGCTCAATTCATATCAAGATTTAATAGGCAGGGAGTTGAATGTTCTAAGCGTGTTAAATATTAAATATATCCTTTTAATTGTTGTTGGAATAGTAAGCCTTGGAATTATCTACGGTTTATTTCCCTCGTGGTTTTTAATGAAAGCTGCTACCGGGCAAAGTGCAAAAGGAAGTCAGGTGCATTCAACGAATTCCCGATTTAATGTGGGTTTAATCACTTTTCAGTATGTTATATCGATTATCCTCATTTGCGGTACAATTATTACTTATAAACAGTTATTGTTTACAAGCAATAGCAATCTTGGCTTCAATAAAGAACAAGTATTGAGTGTT
>CAYZBC010000436.1:0-3903 GCA_964476535.1 uncultured Maribellus sp. | reverse complement strand
TTTGTCCACATCCATCAACTGATTAAACGCACTTCTGACTTTTAAAACAGCTTGCGAAAAATCTTCACCAGTTCTGTATTTTATTGATAGTAGTTCTTCTGTAGTATTATCCGATAGCCTTTTTAATGCCTTGTTTTCTTCCAGCAAAGTATCAATTGGGTGGCCGTCTGGGACCGATTTTGAACCGGAAAGATCAACGGAACCATGTAAAACTGCGGAGTGGGCATCGCAAAGACGCAGAACCTCTTCCTCGGGTAAACCCTCTGCAATTAGTTCCTGCTCTACTTCAACCACTTCTCCGTACGGAATATTACTTAAACTAAGCAGCAATTCCTGGCGAACTTCTTCCTGCGAACCACCTTCATGAAGTTTTAGGATCAACTCCTTCAACTTTGATTTTCTGAATTTTGAATTGTCAATATGTTCACTCATCTCTTTAATTTTATATTATTAAGATTACCTACGGTTTATTCAATTTGCGAGTTTCATCAAAATATTTTTACCGTACTAATTTCATTTCCGTAATGCAATAAAATACCAAAAGAAATTACCATCACGGCAATAAAACCAAACCACATTTTTTTTTGTTTTTTATTTTCATTTAGGATTATAATACCTCGAGGCTTGCCTCGGGATATAAAAATATTTTCAGATGAATGCCTCGTGGGCTTGCCCCGAGGATTTTTACTGATTTTTTTTGAAATTTTATTTCGCTACTTCAAGCGCTTTGGGGAAAAGAATATTGTTTTCCAAATGAACATGCGTATGCAAGTCATCTTCAAACTGTTCGAGCAATTGAAATGCCACTTTGTATGTATTACATCCATCTTCAGGAACTTTATACCCTTTTGTTATTTTGTTAATTTCGTCCATTGCACCTCCGGCAAAATCGTGCTCTTTTAACATCCGGGCAATTTCTGAAACAATGGTTTCCTTTGCTTCCAAAGATCCACTTGAAACAACTTCTTTAATGGCTGGGAAAAGTACCTCTTCCTCATTTTTTAGATGCTGTTGCAATTCTTCATTTATTTTTTCAAAAAGATTGGCAACTTCAATCAATTCCGAATGATGCTCACCATGAACATCTGCAATTTTTTGAGTATAAAAAATAAGTTCCGGTAAATTTTTAATAACAAATTTATGGTGTGTATTTACAATGTATTCGCTTAAAAATACCGGCTCCCAGTTTTTAAAGTTCATAAACTCATTCATAGGTTCATTTGATAATTTATCAATTTCATCCTCCAATTGAATGGCATCAATTCCCAATTCAATACACGCATCAGAAAACAATTGTTTTCCTCCGCAGCAAAAATCAATTCCTGCATTTTTAAAGGCAGACGAGGTTCTAAAATCGTTGGCTACTATTTCGCCAACCGTTAAGTTCTTAAGTTGTTGATGTTCCATATTTGAATTATTAAAAATCTAATTACGGTACAAATATATAAAAATATTTCTCTAAAGGACTAAAAGGTCTTCTAGTGGATGTTGTTTTTTATTACATTTGTTACGTTAAATAAAAATCAAAATCAAGGTGTTTAAAAAAGAAACAGAATATGCATTGAGGGCGCTGGTCTATATTCAGTTGCAAAACAGTAAAGATAGGCGGCCCGGAATTGCGGAAATTGCTTCGGAGATTGAAACGCCACAATCGTTTACCGCAAAAATTTTACAGCGGTTGGTAAACCAGGGTTTTGTTGAATCGTTAAAAGGGATAAACGGAGGTTTCTTTTTTGATGCTACAAAAGAGGACCTCACTTTAAAACGCATTATTGTTTCTATTGAAGGAGATTCGCTTTTTGATGGTTGTGGTTTCGGACTAAAACATTGCGACGAAAATAATCCTTGTCCGCTACACCAAAATTATGCTCCGATTAGAGATGCAATGACAAAATTGGTTACAGAAGAAACTATTCAGGATTTGGCCAAAAAAAATATTGGAGACAAGAAAATGACACTAAACCGATTGAATATAGTGGAGTAAAAAGAAAATTTTAATTCTATTCGTCTAGAAAATTATAGCTTATAATGTACTCACAATTCAACAACCAAGTGATAAACTTTCTACTTTATATTTCAACAATATCTCTTTTATAAATTAATAATTAAAAAGCTTAAACTCAAAAAAAATTATTTTTGTTTCATTTTTATACATTTGCAGCATGGAATTATTTTTTGGGATAATTGTTGGTTTATTTACCATAACAGGAATTATTGTATTGGTTAAAGTAAACCGCAACAGAAATAAGACAAGCACTGTTAAAGAAGAAGTTTCAGCACCGGTATCCAATTGCTGTGGAGCACATGAAGTCTGTGATTTTGACCAAATAAAAATGGATGAAACCGTAATCGAGTATTATGACGATGAAGAACTGGACAAATACAAGCATATAAATGAAAACGAATATTCAAACACTCAGATAGACCAATTCAGAGAGGTTCTTTATACCTTAAAAATACATGAAATTAGATATTGGCTATTGAGTATTGAAAGGAGAAAAATTAACCTTCCCGGCATTTTAATCAGCGAAGCCAGATTTTTAATGGCAGAAGGATAGTTTAATCTTCCCAATCGAGCAACCGTTTCTCCCCTTGTAAACTTTGAATTTCACTAATTTCCTGCGAAACCTCCACAACACCTTTATAATTTCCGTTTGCACTGTGAATGGCAAAATACTGGATTAATAAACGTTCACCTTTCATATTTATCCAAAAACTAGCTTTATCTTTTTCTCCGCTTTTAAAAGATGCCACAATTTGTTCAACAACATGAACACTTTCGGGTGGATGACAATTGTGAACATTGCGCCCGATTATCGATTTAGTTCGTGGGAATATTCGTTTTTTAGGAGTTGAAAAATAGACTACTTTATCATTTTCATCAACAAAAGTAATATCAACCGGAAGATGGTTAAAAAGCAATTTTATTTGTTCAATGGTTAAATTACCGGTTTCCAAATCAATTAAATTGTCACCTGGATTTTCGTTTTCTGAATTTTCAACCGATAACTCTGGCTGGTAAAACGGGAATCCAATTTCCAAACTTTCTTTAAAAAGAGAATTCAAAATGTTCTCCGGAATTACTCCCTGAACCAAAGGATACAAAATCCGTTCTTCACGAAATTTAATGGCATAAATATTGAAAAACAGGTCGCCGACCAGCCGGTTAAACAATTTCAAATCAAATAAAATTTTATCTTTCAACTGTAAAATTGCCGCTTTTAAATTGCGTTTTATATCATCGTGAAACGACCACATTACCGACAAACACCGAAACTCCGGAACATGTTTTTCAATAACCGGAAAGAGTACATTTTCTTTTATGATGTAGTAGCTATTGAATTTCTCAATCTCGATGAATTTCTCCAGTAAATTTTTTCGAAGCGCAAAATCAGCTGTCTGATTATTTATCTCACGAATTAACGGTCTGATTTTCTGTAATTTCTCATCCAATAAACGATTATTTTCGACTAAACAACCAATAAAACTATCTTTTGCAGGAGGGTAATACGGATGATTAGATAAAGTTTTATGCAATAAATTCAACAATTTATTAACGCCCTTTTTTAGATCTTCAATCGGTATTTTTCTCAAAACCAATTGGTCAACCACCAAGATTACATCGGCCGGAATACAAGAATCAATAACGCTTTGATTTTCGCGAACCAATTGCCCCAGTTTTTCACCCTTCAAAATTCCATTGAACAATAATTCCAACTGCTCTACTCTCCTCTTTTTATGTTCTGTAAATTCTGACATTTATTTATAATCGATGATTCATGAACAAACTTAGCTCTTTTTTGGATTAGGAAGAATAATTCGATTTCTAATTTGCCACGTTTCCAATTATTTCTACTTTCATTGCCTCAATTCAAATTGAATAAAATTCAAATAAAATAGATT
>CAYZBC010000435.1:0-3903 GCA_964476535.1 uncultured Maribellus sp. | reverse complement strand
TCATTTTTCTCCCTGCCATCCACCATGTTCCAAATGAGGTACAAACCTTTTATGTCGCTTTTGCCAACGCTAATCAGGTTTTCGTTGAGCATGGTTGCAAATTTCAGGGTACTTTCCATTACCACGCGGTCGGCACTTACAGGCGAAAAAATGTAATCCATACCGCCCAGTGTTTTTACTACACCTTTGCTGTTTAATGTTCCCGGTAAGTCGAAGAAAATAATATCGGGCTGGTTGGCGGCTTCCTCAATAAGCTTATCGGCAGTTTTAATGGCATCGTCGGTCAAACTCTTCACAACATGGTATGCTTTTCGTTTCAGGGCTGTGAATTGTTTGTACGCCATCTGCTTGTAGTAATTGTCTTTCATCACCTGTTCCATATCGCGCTGGCGCATTTGTACAATACTGTGTTGCGGATAGTCGCAATCGACAATCGCAATTTCTAAACCTTTTACATAATGCAGGTAACTCGACATTAAAACGGTAAATGCGGTTTTGCCCACGCCACCTTTTTGTGTGCTGAAGGCAATAAATAATGTTTCTTTCTCCATAATATTTATTTTATTAATTAATAGTACTCTTAAATCAACTTCTCCTTATTCGGGTAAGCAATCGTACAAACCCATAATTACTTATGCGACTGGGTGAATAATTCCCCGTTTAAACGTTTAAATATTCAAGCGTTTAAACATTCAAATACACATTAGATGAATTGTTATGCTTTTTAAATATTCATTCCGGTATGGAAATGAACGTTCCAATAATCCAATGTTTGAATGATTGAACCAATAATCTATAGTTCAAGTAATCATTTTCCACTTCGTTGTTTTGTTTCAATAATTGTGTATTCATATTGGCAAATGAACAGATAAAAACCATACATAATGCTGTTTTCTAAACAGCTGGAAGCAATCGTCTTTAAGTGACCGTATTTGGCGTTAGTCAACATGGTACTAGTTCTGTTTCTGCTATTTAACTTTGTCATCAGAAATAGAAACACGAATAAAATGTCAATTCAAAAGTCAATATCAATAATCCATAAATCAATAATGCTAAACAGATTTGCGTCGGCAAATGGCAAGTTGTGTTTTGAGGTCCTCAAAACGTTTTCAGTACCTGAAAACCACTTGCCCCGTTGGGGGAAAATCACCCTCCCAAGTCGGGGATTTTTGAATAAGAAACCTGATAATGTTTAATGCCATAAAAATTGAAAAAAATGACAACCAAAAACAGACGAAATAGCAAAGGGGGACGAAAACCCAAACTAAGCCCATGCAAACATCGCTATTCATTCAACTTAAATGATGTGGATAATGCCAAATTTCTTACGCTTTTTGAAGCATCGGGAATGGAGGTAAAAGCACATTTTATTACGGCGGCATTGTTTGAAAAACCAGTTAAAGTGGTAAAAATTGACAAAGCAGCAATGGATTATTACATGCGCCTTACCACTTTGTATTCCCAGTTTCGGGCAATCGGTGTTAATTATAACCAGGTTACCAAAGCACTTAAAACCACTTTTTCGCATAGAATTGCACTGGCATTTCTTTATAAACTGGAAAAAGCAACCTTCGAACTGGTTGCAACCAACCAGAAAATTATTCAATTGACCAAAGAATTTGAAACAAAATATTTGGGTGAGTGAGCACAAAAAAAGCTCGCTTATTTCGTGGAACGGGAAAATATTATACAAATGGTTACAAAAATAAGCTCCGGTAGTTCGCTTTACAGCGTACTTGCATACAACCAGGAAAAGGTAGATAAGGAAAAAGCAAGGGTGCTTTTTTCTCAAAGGATAATTGAATCAACAAATAAAAATAATTGCATTGGTGATTATACTCGTTCTTTTAAACCCTATTTATTGGCGAACAAAAAAACTGAAAATCCTATCCTGCACATTTCGATAAATCCCGACCCGGAAGATGCTATTACAGATGAACAATTAAGTGAAATCGCACAGGAGTATATGCAGGGATTGGGATATGGCGACCAACCATTTTTAGTTTATAAACACGAAGATATTGACCGTCATCACCTGCATATTGTATCGGTAAAAGTTGATGAGACCGGAAAAATGATAAACGATAGTTTTCAGCATCGGAAGTCAATGGATATTTGCCGGAAAATTGAACAGAAGTATGGCTTAATACAAGCAGATAAAAAAAGGAAGAAGGAAGGCTTGCTATTGAAAGTTATTCGCTATGAAGAAGGCGAAATCAAACGACAAGTTGCCAACGTAATCAGACAAGTTATGCGCACTTATCATTTTCATAGTATTATGGAATACAAAGCTCTTTTATCACTTTACAACGTTCATGTAGATGAAGTAAGAGGCAAACACAAAGATGAGATGTACTATGGTTTGGTTTACTCTGCCACAAATAAAAAAGGAGAGAAAACCGGCCCTGCATTAAAATCTTCCTTGTTTGGAAAATCTGTGGGGCACAAAGCATTACAAAACCAAATCCAAAAATCGGGTGAAATCATAAAAGCCAGAAGGTTAAATGAACGTAGCAAAGGCATAATTACCCAAGCCATGCAATCATGCAAAAACAGAACTGATTTTGAGAAAGAACTCAATAAAAATAGAATAAGTGTACTGTTCCGGGAAAATGATTCGGGGCGTATTTACGGAGTAACTTTTATCGACCATCAGCAAAAAGTAGTGTTTAATGGCTCACGCTTGGGCAAAACTTTTTCTGCCAATATTTTTAATGAGATGTTTAATCATCCCAGAGAAAATGAGAAATTAAATTCCCTTGAAATCTCTCAACAAAGAGAAAATGAAAACAACCACCCCATGGAAAATATTTCAGGAATTTTATCATTAGAAAATCAGGGGGAGAATCCGGAGGAGGAGAATTTTATTCGGAGAATGAAACGTAAGAAAAAGAGGCAAATTAGGAGATAAACTTTTGAGGGAAAGATGATTTTTTATAACATAGTATGGGCAACAATTGTTTTATAAAACTTTCTAATACTCTGCATTTTTTGTATCTTTAAATCGTCAAGCTATTGACGCAAGTTCAATTACATTTTGAGACAATTAAACAACTCTTTTTTAATAAAGAGTGATGACACACAGAAGTCATCATATGACAAAAAATTGTTACAGATTGGTTACAGAGCATTTTTTGCTCTTGTAATGGTCTGATATCTAAGATATTAATGTATTGGTTCATCCCCTACCTGGGGAGCCAGACAAGACAAGAGGTCATTTTCGACCTCTTTTTTTTTGTCCAAATTTTTGAAAACCTTGCTGGCATTGACAAGAACCTGTACCGGTTTTGTGAATTCGTAGGTTGCAACTTTCCCTTTCTCTAAAACTAGTTTTTCAGAAAAGATGCAACCTAAAATCTTTTTCTTGGTTTTTCCGTCCGCTTTCTTGTAATACTCAGCTATATTCTCCAACATCGGAACCTCTTTGTTTATAAAGGTTTTGTACGGTGAAATGGTTTGTTTTAGGTTCTTTAATTTGAGTTGAAGTCCTGTCGGAGGTCTTTTCGGTTCTTTGTTTTATGGGATGGAAGTCTTCCGATGTAATTTTCCTGTCCATAAAGTCATCCTGAAGGTTTGTAATACGTTCTTTTACCTTTTCAATTTCTTTCTCGGTTCGGTCAATTTCATCCAATCTCATGTAGTCATTTTTGTCAAATAACTTCTTCAACATCGATTTATATAACATCAAGGTTTGCGCTGATACTGATATTTGAGATAATATATTTTCAATACTATCGTGTACATTTTCGATTCTATGTCGTTGACCACAATCTTTTGATTTTACGCAGAGATAGTAATGGTGAAGTTCACCTAAACGACCTCTAGCTTCATAAGCGGTTAATGACGTGCCATGGACGGGACATGTCATGAATCCTTTTAAGGGGCATATGTCGGTTTTGTCTT
>CAYZBC010000434.1:0-3932 GCA_964476535.1 uncultured Maribellus sp. | reverse complement strand
TTTGAAAATGAAAAAAGTAGCAGTTATTGGATTTGGTTTTATGGGAATTACCCATAGTTTAAACATTCTAAAATGCAAAGATTTAGAGCTGGTAGCAATTATTGAAAAAGATGTGGACACAGTTCCTGATAAATTAAAACAGCAAATCGGTAATCTTGGAACTGGGAATGACGATACAGTAACATTGGAAAAAATACCTGTTTATTCATCATTAGAGTCGTGCCTGGCCGCTGAAAAACTGGATGCGGCCCATGTTTGCGTACATACCGATTTGCATTACACGATGGTAAAAACGGCATTAAATAATGGCTTACATGTTTTAGTAGAAAAACCATTTGTTCTGGATTTACAAAAGGGTGAAGAATTAATAAAATTGGCGAGTGATAAAAACCTGATTTTAATGGTTGCACATGTTGTACGGTTTATGCCTCCTTATCAAAAGTTGGTTGAAATGATTGATTCAGGACAATATGGAAAATTAATATTTCTTTCGTTGAGCCGATTTTCGGGTGTGCCGGGTTGGGGCCAATGGAAAGAGAAGCAAGATGATTTTGGAATTTCGGGTGGTGCACTTTTCGATTTGATAATTCATGATATAGATTTTGCTGCATTTGCTTTGCGTGAAACTTCGGAAAAAATTGAAAGTACTGTTTTGCCGGGAAAACTAAGTAATCACGATTATGTGAACGCAACCTGGCATTATCCATCAAAAAAACTGATTGTTAAAATTGAAGGTGGAAATATTTATCATACAAATTATCCTTTTCAGGCTGGATTTACTGCTGTTTTTGAAAAAGCAACGGTTAGCTTTTCAACACAAAACCCGGAGCATATTTTTATTGACAACAACAAAGAACGGAACTCAATTCCTGTTGGAGATTTAGATGAGGGATATTTTAATGAAATTGAACTTTTTTCAAAAAGTATAGTTAAGGGTTTTCTTCCTGAAAAGTATAGCCCGGAGTCAGCGTTGGAAACTATTCGATTGTGCTACCAACATATTTAATTGAAGTTGTGATTTACAAAATAAGCAAGCACTTCGTTTCCTTTTCCCGAAGGTTTTTTAAAAATTATTGTTGCCCCATTTTACAACTACATTAAATTGAGTTATTTCTTTCCCAGTTTTGGTGTCCATCCATTTTATTTCGTAAACTCCGTCGGTCATTTGTTTTAATTTAACACCTCATTGGCAATGGTAGGAATAAATGTTGTAACTTTTCCCCGGATTAGCCAAGTACCCAGTTTGTATTCGAATTTTTCAGATCGTTACGGGGTTACATATATCGATTATCGGATTGTTCAATAAAAGTTAAAATCAAACCGTATTCAAACAAAGTTTCAGGATTCGCATCTTTGGTGTGGCGGTCGGCTTACAAACAGTTCGTTCCGGTCATTGTACACGACCGCATTGCAATTCTGCTGATTGGCCCCCGTGTGGTTAATTTCGCTTATCGCTTTTATTCCCACAGGTCATTTGTTATCCCGTTCAGAAAGTTCTATTTTAAAACCTGCCCAAAGTCCTTCATTATTCATTAACTCGCAGCTGAATTCCTTAATGTCGAGTATGGTTTTTCTAGTGATTACTTTTCGTTTGGTCTATTTGCTAACGATGGATTATTTAAAATATCCGGTCCTTCGCCTGCTACCAAAGCCGCTGAGGGAGTAACCCGTATTTTTTGGATCCCACTTTCGGTTAATGTATTAAAGTCAAAATTGAGAAGATACAATGAGATTTAAAAAGATACGGGAAAGTAGAAATTGTAATACTGAGCCTGCAAAAAAAGTATGAGATAGCTTGTTTGGGAAAAATACAATAAAATCAAGGCCAGAGAAATGAATGAAATTAAAAATGCACTTACCGAAACAAAGGATATAACAATCAGAATACAATGTCATTTAGTTAAGAAAACAAGTCTTCGACTATGCTCAGACTGACTGTCACCCTGAGCATAATCGAAGAGTGTTTGTACTACTATTTAATTGTAGATTTGCCTTAACTCAACGGTATTGAAACCCAAACCACTACGTTTTTGCACGAGCAAAAAGTGCAGCTTACTAATTGGCTTCACCAATTTGCCAATAAAAGACTTACACCCTCTGTGATTTTTTCATTTTCACTTATATTTAATTCATACGAAAAATTTGTATTTTGCGAATTTATTCAGAACTTTTAAATAAGCAGGAATATGCTCATGCTGGGGGCACACAAAGTGTAAACGTAATGTTGGGCAGGTTGGCGTTCCAACTGCTATTATTGCATCGCAATTTCGTCCTGCCAGACAGGAGTGCTAGCCAAGACTAACTATGCAACTTACACTAAATGTTACCATGGATGTTTGGAGAATAAAAGTTGATACTTATTTAAATGAAATGCGCGAAATATATAATGACATGACTGCTGTTCGCTTAGAAAAATAAATTCTGGAGAATAATTGTTTTACCGGAAAGTAATGCAAAAGTTGGCGAGATGACCTACAAACCGAAAGACCGTAACGTGGTTCAACCTATCAGAGCTTTGGGGAGTTTTCGTTTTGAGGAATGGGTAAGACAAGGTGATGATTCGGATGCAAATAATATTATGTCGTATAATGTAATTAAACAGAATCCTAAAAAAATGGATTTAGAGGTTACGACAAAAGATGGTGCAAAGATTTTTCGAATAATAAGTTTAGTTGTTGGTACAATGGCTTACTTTAATCAAACGAATTCCTCGAGGCTTTGCCTCGGGGTTCCATATACTCTCCCCTGAAATTCAGGGGAGATGTCAAGCGGCAATTGCCGGTTGAAAGAGGGGTGAAATAATGAAAATTCGATTTTCAGCTTTTGGGCTGAAATAAAGTTGGTGAAATACCCCGTGGCAGAGCCAAGGGGTATTTCACCAACTTTAAGAATTTTCTTTATTGAAAAGGATGGCTTTGGAATTGAACAGCGCTTTGAGTCAGGCACGTTCGAAGATATTACGCTTTTTTGGAGTCCCGAGCGAATTCAAATTAACCTGGAAATGATACCCACCGTTAAATCGCTTAAAACTGGGGGAAAAGCTAAATATGTTTTTGAAGTTCATTATTTAGATAAAGCCCCTGTCAGCCTCTAAAAAAAATCAAGGATGAGAACGAATTCAGATCACCCTGAATTAATTATCGCTTTATAATAAAAATGAAAAAAATTATGAACAAATCAGCGCAGACCAAAATCTTTATAGGTATGTTTCTAATTCTATCAAGTAGTTTATTTATTCAATGTTCACAAAAGGAATCGTCACAAGTTTCAGAAAAAGAATGGGCTGCTTTACCTGCAGATGGTCCGACCTTGTTAGCTTTTGAGCGTGTTTTTTGCAGTTCCGAATCAACAGAATCCGAATTGTATGCAGCGGAAGAATTTATAAGACTGTTCAAAGAATTTACAGGAAAAGAATTGGCCATGGTTAGGTCCAATTCGCAAAGCGGTAATCTCATTTTAATAGGTGCCGAAGCGGCGACTGTTGCAGGACTACAGGCAAACACTGAAGAGTTGGGCGAAGAAGGATTTAATATAGATATTGCTATGGACAAGATAGCGATATATGGCGGACCTCCTCGAGGTACTCTTTATGGGGTCTATGAGTTTTTTGAGCAATATTGTGGTGTACGTTACCTTACCTATAATCACACTTTTTATCCAGCGGAAGGGAAAGATAGGGAGTATAGAATTAAGGGGCGTAACTATAGTTTTAAACCAATTTTTGCTGCTTTCCGCCAATCATATTATGGTGAAACAAATCGCAATCCGGCTTTTGCTGCACAATTGCATACGAATACGGTTCGAGGTCCGGAAAAATTCGGTGGGATTACTGGTTATGACCGGGTGCACCATAGTGTGGCGTATCTGGTTCCGCCTGCTATCTATGGAGAAGAGCATCCCGAATATTATGCTTTGGTGAATGGGAAACGTGT
>CAYZBC010000433.1:0-3935 GCA_964476535.1 uncultured Maribellus sp. | reverse complement strand
AAACTCTAATCTGCTACTTCCAGAGCGGAAACCAAAGCATCAACAGCAGAACTTTGTCGTCCACCATCCGCAGAATCAAAAGGACCTTCCCACTGCGAACCGATTAAAAAAGTTCCCTCTTGCAATGCAGATGTTTTAATGGATTCGGCATTTTCAAGAATATATTCTTTAATCGTTTTATTCTGAGTTTGTTTGTACAAATAAGCCAGGTGACGCATAAAAATTCCTTTAAACTGAACTCCATCCGCACCATCTTCCTGTTTTGGATGTCCCTTTAAAATTCCATCCGACGTTGACATGTTCTGAATTGCAGCCAAAGCAATTTTAGTCGCAAGAGTTGCATATTGTTCTTCTTCGGTAAGTTGGGTTAAATCCACAAGAGCAGCTAAAATAACCCCTTGATTATAGGTATAATATCGTCCTCTTGCTTCACAATTTTCACGAACTCCATCTTGTACAAGCAGCAAATCAGTAATCATGCCGGTTTTCGAAAACCAGTTCCACTCTTTTAACGCCCATTCTTGATAATAAAGCTTGTTTACATCACGAAGAGCAAGTCGGACACCGAGTAACAAAAACAATTCGTTGGAAATAGCAGATTTATAAGGCAATCCTTTTTTCCAATAGATTCCACCGTTACACTTTTCGTCCCACCCATTTTTCATATTCTCGAAAATGGTTTTTGCCATTTCCAGATATTCCTGCCTGCCAGTTAAATCAAAAGCTTCGATCCAAGCAAGTGCCCACCAACCTTCATCGTCGTAATAATCATTTAAAAAATTTTCTACTATCTGCTCCGGATGTTTTTCATTGGCAGGAACAATAAATTTTTTCGTTTTTTCGAACGTATTATTTATCACCGATTCAAAAGTTTTATCTCCGGTAACTGCAGTATATCGAATTATACCGGTTAGCGCATTAGCTGCATTCCACCAATTTGTTGTTTCCCATAGTCCGGTATTGGGATTGTACCATTTTTGTAAAGTCTGAACTGCATTTGTTGTAAAATCATCACTTGGTTTTTTGTCGGCACAGCAACCTGTCAGGAAAAAGGGAAATAGGAGTAGCATTACAAAAACAATTCGTTTATCAGAAGTAAAACGACAATCACGATTACTAGGTTCATTAACAATTGGTACATTTGTTATATTTTGTTTGGCAAATAAACGACCCGATAAAACTAATTTCGAAATATTTAAGAATCCTTTTTCCATTGGTTTTTGGTTTAATACAACGTCAAATTTAAGGCTAAAATAGCGAAAAAAGCCGGACATGTTTCTTTTTCAACTTTTTAATATGTCACACAATCTCCCATGTACACTTGTTTTTTCTATCTTTGAAAAAACGCAAATAAGTACAAATTATACAACTTTCTCTTTTATTAATATTGAATAAAACCAAACTCAAAACATTACTATGAGAAATACAATTACCCTATTATTACTTGGCGTTATATTACTATTTGGAAATAATACTCTTGCTGTAAACAACGTAAAAATCGCAACCATCGGGGCAGTTTCACCCCAATTTGAGAAAGGGACCAACCCTCAAATAATGGTTGCTAAAATGATCGAATTTTGGGAAACAGAATTAAACCAGGTTTTGCCAGATTTACCAGATTTAATTGTTTTACCAGAGGCGTGCGACAGGCCAAAAGGATTGAATACGGAAGAACAGTTTACTTATTTTAAAATTCGTGGCAATCGTGTTTTGGATTATTTTCGGAAAATAGCGAAAGAAAACAATTGTAATATTGCTTTTGGGACAAAACGACTGGATGATGATGGTACCTGGAGAAATTCGTGCATTGTATTAAACCGAAAAGGGGAAACTGCCGGCATTTATAATAAAAATTTCCCAACCGTTGGCGAAATGGAAGCAGGTATAAAAGCAGGCAATGAAGCACTAATCATAAAACTTGATTTTGGTACGGTGGGATGTGCCATCTGTTTCGATCTTAATTTTGAAGAATTACTTTGGAAATATCAGAAAACCCAGCCGGATATTCTTCTTTTTCCCTCGATGTATCATGGCGGGTTGGTTCAAAATTACTGGGCTTACTCTGCAAGGGCATTTTTTGTGAGTGCAATTGGTTTTTCAAAATTACCCTCAGAAATCCGTAATCCGTTGGGAGATATTATTGCAACAACCACCAACTATTTCGACTTTATCGTAACTACTGTAAACCTGGATTATCGTTTGGTACACCTCGATTTTAACTGGGGGAAATTAACCGCTCTGAAAAATAAATATGGAGATAAAGTTACTATTTACGATCCGGGGAAAGTTGGCGCTGTACTTATTACCAGCGAACACGAAAAAATTAGCGCCAATGAAATGATTTCTGAGTTTGATATTGAATTGCTGGATGATTATTTAAAACGTTCAAGAGCATTTCGTTTGAAGCCTGGCAATTTGGAAGAAACCTTTTAAAATTAAAATAATGAATAAGAATAGTTTACAGGTAATAATCCGCACAATCTTAATAGTTTGGATGTTAAGTTTGTTTGGATGTTCAGTACCAAAAAAGAAAACAAGCTCATCGGATATAATCATTGAAAATACCGAACTACGCCTTGTATTAAGTTCTGACGGCACGGCCCAAAGTCTTATTCATAAAGCAAGTGGACAAGAATGTTTAATGGAAGGTATTAAAGTACCTGCATTTACAATTTCTCAAGACAGGCCGTACGACAATGAATTACAACTTGCCTACCCGGCCAAACCTAAAACATTCGCAGCAGACTCTATTTACCGAAAAGGCGATGACCTAATTGTCAATTATGAACTTTCTGATTACGAAGCAACAATTGGATTAAAAATAACTGATGAATACATTGGATTTGAATTAAAGAAATTCGAATACCACATGGCTAATTTCGGGGTAAAAAGAAAAACAATAATTGACGAATTTATTTTGTTGCAACTTCCATTAAAAAACAGAGAACATTTTGGGGAATGGCTTAATGTGATGTGGGACAACGATGTAGCCATAAATTTATTAGGAACTAACACCTCTACAAGAATTGATGCAGAGAAACTGCAAGGGTACAAAATTTTTCAGGCTGGTGGCATTGGTGATATTAAAATGGAAGGTGTGGAAGCAGTACTTATTGTCACAGAAAAATCAAAGCTCCTGGATCATATCGATCGTGTAGAACGGGATTTTGGATTGCCACTTGGAGTGGAAAGCAGGAGAAGTAAAGATTATAAATATTCTTACTATGAACTCCGCGATGTCACTAAAAATAATATTGATAAACATATTGAATTTGCAAAAAAAGCAGGTTTCCTCCAAATGGTAATTTATTATCCTGATTTTGCAAAATCAATGGGACATTTTCCCTGGCGCGATGAATATCCAAATGGGATGGATAACTTAAAGGAAATTACGCACAAAATTGAAGCGGCGGGAATGATCCCAGGCTTTCATATTCATTATAATAAAGCCAATTTAAATGATCCGTATGTGACTCCGGTACCGGATTCCAGATTAAATTTAATCCGTTTTTTTTCGTTGAAAAAGGACCTTGATAAAAATTCGACAATAATTACAGTTGAAGAAAATCCTGTAGGTTGCACAATAGACGATGGAAGGCGTTTGCTTAAAATAGGGAATGAAATTGTTTCTTATAAAAGCTACACAGAAAATCCGCCCTATCAATTTACCGGTTGCCAAAGAGGTGTTTTAAATACTTCAGTAACAAAATTGAAAGCGGGAGGATTAATTGGTTTATTAGATGTCGATACCTGGCCGGCGTTTATCCGGTTTAACCAAAATACAACCATTCAGGAAGAAGTAGCAAAGAGACTTGCAACTATTATTAAAGAAGCCGGGTTTAAGTTTTTATATTTCGATGGAGCAGAAGATGTGCCTCCCCCGTATTGGTACAATGTTTCCAAGGCCCAAATGGAAGTTTACGATGCTCTCGAAA
>CAYZBC010000432.1:0-3952 GCA_964476535.1 uncultured Maribellus sp. | reverse complement strand
GACGAAGGAATGTCGGTGAAAAACAGTGGCCCCGAAGATTGGGACAAATGGCATGCCTTGCTGGTCGCTTTTACAAAAAATCTGGTAGAAACATTTGGTGCCGAAGAAGTGCGTACCTGGTATTTCGAAGTTTGGAACGAACCCGATGGCTGGAAACAATCTGATATTCAAACCTTTTATAAACTATACGATGTGTTTGTTGATGCCGTAACTTCGATTGATCCGAAATTAAAAGTAGGTGGTCCTGCCTGTTATCATGAGTGGTTTCTAAAAAATTTTCTTGAACATGTAGTGAATGGAACCAACCATGTTACCGGCAAAAAAGGAACACGAATCGATTTTATTTCTTACCACATTTACGGCCTTTCCGGTGGCTGGTTAAATGGAGAACCCGTTATTAAACCACAGGTTCAGCGTTTTTCTCAATCTGTACTTTGGGTGTCTCGTTTGCTAGAAAAATATGAAACTTTGAAAGGAGTTGAGTTTCATATTAATGAATGGGGAATGTCTTCAAATTTTCAAAAAACGGTTGCAGATTATCCTGATTTGCATTATCGGAACAGCGAGGAATCTCCGTTGTTTTTAGTGAAACTTGTGGATTGTTTGTATGCCATCGAAGACAATTACGACTTCCCAACATCGATGTTACTGTATTGGGGAGGTGCCTGGGAGGCTGAAAAAGATAAATTTTTTATGGGAAACCGTGTTTTACATACGGCAGGCAATATTCCAAAACCCATTCAAACCGGTTATGAAATGCTGGCTCACTTGGGGGAAGTTCGAATTGACGTAAGTGGTCCACGAATTGGTCGCAGATATGGTGTTGTGGCAACCAAATCGTCGAACGAAGAAGTTCAGCTAATTGTGTATAATTACAACGAAACGGACGATGATTTAACTCTTTCGGATGATGTAGAAATAGAAATATCAGGTTTGGCAACAGGTAATTATTCCATTGAAGAATATAGTCTTGACCGCGAAAACAATAATACTTACCGTGAATGGCAAAAACAGGGTTCACCCTTAACATCAAAAGAGGCTGATTTGAAAAGTCTTCAAAATGCAGCTGATTTGTCCGTAACCAAATCGTCAAGAGTAAAAACAGAGGATGGCGAAATTGGATTAAAAATGAATTTGCCACGCCACAGTATGAAACTGATTAAAATTGAAATTAACTAATACTACAAATTATGAAAAGACGAACTGCCATTAAATTAACAGTTGCTGCAGGTGTAATCGCTGCAACTGTGCCGCAAAAACTATTGGCCATAGATTATTTAAAACCGGTTCCGGAGTCATTCGGATTAACATCCTATTTAAAAGACGGGCAGGTTCAAATTCGGTGGAATAATATACCCCTGGTTGCTTATCGGGCAAACCAGTCGGTTAAATATCCATATTTTTATCCACTAAATGGATTGGCTTCAGGAACTTCTTTAACCACCGAATCGTCGCTGCCTTACCCACATCATCGTGGATTGTGGCTTGGTTGCCAACCGTTAAATGGTGGTGATTACTGGGCTGACAATGGTCCTGATTCCGGACAAATTCGATCTACAAAACTTGAGTTAGGTGAAAAACAGGAGAAGTCCATTGAAATTCTCAATAACTGTAAATGGGTTCGAAAAGATGCCCCTTCGCCATGGTCGGACGAACGAAAATTTACTACAACCATTCTGAACGATAAGGTTTGGGTAATTGATGCAGAAATAAAAATTACGGCCAGTGAAGATATCGAAATCAAAAGTGCTAAACATTCGTTTTTTGCGATTCGGGCAGCTTCTGATATATCTCCAGCTTACGGTGGTGTTCTCATGAATTCTGAAGGTGGAGTGGGGGCTGAACAAACACTTGGAAAGGAAGCGAAATGGTGCGGTTATCATGGGAAACGAGTTGCCAGACCAGATGTGGTTGAAGGAATCACGATGATGACACACCCTGGGAATCCGTGGAAATCAACCTGGCTGACACGCGATTATGGGCATCTTTCGCCATCACCTTTTTATTTCCTCGATGAACTGTGGAAGATGGCAAAAGGAAAATCAATCAATTTAAAATACAGGGTGGTAATGCATGTGGGTACCCCGGATGAAGCGGATATGAATGGTGTTTATGAGCAGTGGCTTAAATCTTAGTTATGATGGAAAGAACAAAAATAACTACACTTTTTCTGCTTTTAACATTTTCGCTTTTCGCACAGAAATATGATATTCAGGTAAAAACAGAAATTGATTTAGAACAAAAAATTGAGCAATTTCGAGCAGTCCCAATGGCAATTGGTGATGATATTCCAAATGCTGTTGTTGCAATGTATTCAGAAGATGCGGAAATTGACCCAAATCTTGGAATGTTCTTTTTCCCTGAACATACCTTGAAATTGGTTGTATTTAATGTTAATGGCGAAATTATTTGGAAAAAAGATCTGGGCAAAGGTGTAATTCCCGGAGTTTGGTTTAGCCCAGTCGCAGCCTTCGATTTAGATAAAGATGGGATGGATGAAGTATGGAACGTAAATACTACCGATCCAGGTCATCCACTTGATCACCGGGCTTTTGTTCTTGAAAAAAGAGATGCCAAAACCGGCGAGGTAAAAGGACAATGGAAATGGCCGGAACCGTACGGTAATCAGGAAATGTCAAGACTTTTTCGACACTTTATTATGGGTGGATACGTAAATGGCGAACCTGTTTTAATAACTGCAAACGGTACAAAAAAATATGAAACCATTAAATGTTGGAATAGCGATATGACAGAGCGATGGGTTTACAAGAAAACGCCCGATACTCCCGGTTGTCAGGGGAGTCACATGTCGCCAATTGTTGACATTAATAATGATGGAGTGGATGAACTTTTATGGGGTGAACGATGTATCGAATTGGACAAAGGTAAGATGCTTTTTTGTGCTGACGAAGAATCGTGGAACGGACATTCAGATATTATTGAACCTATTTTAGACAAGAAAACAGGAAAGTGGTACTTTTTTACTTGTCGCGAATCAAGTAATCAAAATCCTCCCAGAGTCGTTTTATTTGATGAAAACGGACAAAGAATTTGGAGCAAATTAAAAGAAGGACACATCGATACAGGTTGGGCAGCGCGTATTGGGGAAAATGGGGAACCTGTTGTTCTAGGTGTAAAAATCGGAGAAAAAAAGAGATCGGCAGAAGGCGAACACCGGGTTAATGTTGTCGAAAATACTTTCGATGCTTTTTCCGGAGAAAAGATAGATTTGGGATTTAGTGTATATACAACCATTCCGGTAGATTTAAACGGTGATGGAATCCACGAATTGGTTAAAGGATATTTTGAAGGTGATGGTACTTTACTCAATAACACCGGAAAGGTAATTGGAAATGTTGGGGGAGCGTCCGCAATTGCTTCAAAATTTACAAGCGATCAGGGTGAACAATTATTGAGCTATTCTAAAGATGGAATTGTTAGAATTTGGGTTGACAAAAATGCACGAGATAACAAAATTGCAAAAGAAAGATATTCAAATCCATTTTATAAGCTGAACCAAAAACAAACCGGGAATGGTTACAATCTCTTTAATTTAGGCGGAATTTAGGCTTCATAAAAAAAGAAAAAGTTTTATGTCGAAGTCAAATTAAAATAAAAACATTTTAAAATTATATGTTATGATACACTTTTTTAAAAATAAATATTTATTATTTTTTGTATTAGCATTTGTTTTTGCATCGAATACAAAATTGCACGCTCAATCTTCGTCATTCGATTTGGAAATTGAGCAAATCACATCCGGTTCAAAACATCATTTTTTTGGTTATATTGGCCAATGTCGAACTATACCATGGAATGCTTCAAACCGATACATTCTGGGAATGGAAATGGATAGAATCGACCGCTTGCCCAAACCGGAAGAAGCGGCTACAATATTCATCATCGATACTCAGAACGATAACAAAATTATCCGGTTGGATAAAACACATGC
>CAYZBC010000431.1:0-3953 GCA_964476535.1 uncultured Maribellus sp. | reverse complement strand
CCGTTCAATAATTGCCGAAGTTTCTCAGGGAATATTTCCCGATGGAATTATTTTATATATTGAAGCTTCTGATTATTCCGGATTTGGGGAAGGCCAACTTGGGCAAACTGCCGGCAAAATAAATTTAACAAGTCAATCAAAACCAATTATTGCTAATCTGGGGAATTGCTTTACCGGCGACGGAATAAATAACGGGCACCAGCTTAATTTTTCGCTGGAGATAAATGATTATTCAAAAATTCATGCGATTGAAGAAACCGATTTTACAATACTTTATACCATTACCGATAATTAATAATATCATGAAAAAAATACTAGGCACTTTTGTATTCCTTCTTTTTGCACTTATTATGTACAGTCAACAAATGGTTATTGAAGTTGATGGAAATGTGACATTCGATAATTCGTTATACAGTATAACTGAAGCAGGCAACGATTTCCCTCCTTCAATTGAAGCCGAATCTGCTTTGTATGTTTCAATTACTAAATTTTCTAGAGGAAACCATAACGCAAATCAAAAATGGATAATAAATATTCAGAAATCGGATCTTATTTGGAATCCAGAATTAATACTTGAAGCCATCAGGACAGGAGATGGAAACAGGCCTAAGAATTCAGGGCATACTAACATTAGCGATGGAACAAGTTATTATCATCCCATTACAAATACATCGAATTATTTTTTTAGAGGGAAAAGTGAAATTGTCAATATTCCATTAAATTTCAAATTAAGTGGTGTCTCAATTACAATGGGTTCAATAAATTTTGAAACTAATATTGTTTTAACCGTTTACGACGACTAATATCCAAATTACCACGCAAAATCAATTTTATATTCATTGGGATTTAATCCCCACTTTTCGATCAACCATTTCGCTGCCCGCATGTCGTATTTATTTCTTGTATTCGACTCTGCATTTGCAATCATATTTACAACGCCATCAACCATTTCAGGACTCTCTTCGTTTATACAATCGATTACATTCAATGCATGGCAGCGAGCAAATTCATTTGGGTTTTTTAATACCCTTAGCAAAGCCTTTTTCGCAATTTCTTTTTCACCGAGGTTATATAGCGCCTCGGCAGCCATCGAAACAACATTTGCCGATTCATCAGCTGTCGCAGCCTTTAATTCCTCAATCGCCGGAGCGGCTTCATTTTTCAAAATTAACAAACCAGTCGCACCCCAATAACGAATCGCACTTTCATCGCTTTTCAAATAGGACTTCAGCTTATCAATGTTTTCAATTTTTCCTAAAGTTCCAATTTCAGCCGCATTCATAATGCCCTGTAAATCAATATTTCCATTGCGCACATAATCGTACATTGCTGTTTCCCCGGCACGTTCCACGCGATCTGCTTCCGGGATAAAACCGGTATCATTTATTCGGGTAACCCACTCTTTGTTGGCAGCACGCATTCTTTCCAATACATTTATGTATTCAGAATTCCCCGCTAAATTATTCACTTCCCAGGGATCATTTTCTGTATCGTACAATTCTTCAACAGGTTTTGTATTCCAGAAAATACTTTGTGTTTCGTTGCACTCCCCATTTTCAAAAGCTTGTTCCCACGATCCAATTGAAGGCGCCCGCCATAAATATTCCAGTCGCTGTCCATAAATTCGGTAAGGCATGTAATTTCTGATGTAACGAAATTTTTGGTCACGCACTGCCCGGCACATATCGTAACGTTCATCCATTCTCCCTCGAAACATGTATGCATATTCAGGATCTGCAGTTTTTTGTTTTCCAAGGAACGCGTTTCCTTGCAAATATTCAGGAATTTCAATTCCAGAGATACTTAAAAGTGTGGGTAACAAATCAACAAAACTTACTAATCTATCTATTTTTGAATCTGGCTGTTTAGCTGGAAACAAATATTTATATTTTTCCGGAATACGAACAATAAACGGCACACGAGTCCCTGTTTCATAAACATATCGTTTGCTCCGGGCAAGTACACCGCCGTGGTCGCCATAATAAAAAACAATTGTATTTTCAACCAACCCCAATTCATCCAATTCTTTTAACTTATCTCCAATCCACAAATCCATGTCTTCCACCTTATCATAATACTGTGCCCAATCGTGTTTCATTTCAGATGTTGCCGGATGGTAAGGAGGTAGTGGCACTGCTTCAGGACTGTGTCTCAATTTTTCATTTGGAATGAATTTATGGATAGAACTTTCGTGCGAAATACCACAATTAAACACCGCAAAAAATGGCTGTCCATCGCTTCTGTTTTTATAATGTGCATTTTTACTACTCTCGTCCCAAATTTTATTTGGATCAATTGAATTTGTATTATAATCCGTTTTTGCATTATTCGTACAATAGTAGCCCACTTGTCGCAAATATTCAGGATACGTTTTAACAATTTCCGATTTAGGATAATAACTTCGCATGTGTTGGTTTCCGTTTGAACAAGCATAAACGCCCGTAATAATTGTATTCCGCGTCGGTGCACATACAGGAGCATTTGCATAAGCATGTGTATATAAAAAACCCTCGCTGGCTAATTTGTCGAGATTTGGAGTTGTGGCAAAAGCATCGCCATAACATCCTAAAAGCGGACTGTTGTCTTCGCTAACTAACCACAAAATATTTGGAAGTTCCTGGGGAACCTGTTTTTTGCAACTTGAAAAACTGAATGTTATAAGTAAAGCAAAAATTAACAGGGAAAAATTGGACAAGCTTTTATGTTTCATTTTAATTAGGTTTAGTTATGAATGTAAAAATAGAAAATCAATATTGAATTACGACAATTCTGAAAGTTATTCCGCAGATGAATTTAAGCCACCCGCAGAATAGTAAACTAAGCTACAATCTCAACACGGTTACCATCCGGATCGAGGATGACACTTTCGTATAACCCATCGCCTGTTGTGCGAGGTTCACCAACTATTTTAAACCCATCTTTTTTAAGAACTTCAGTCAAACTGTTTACCTCAGCTTTTGACCCTACTTTTATGGCAAAATGAATCAACCCTATAAATTGTTTTAAAAAATTATTTTTTGTTTGAGGGATACTGGGCATTTCCATAATTTCCAAACTACAATCTCCATCAAAAGAAATAAAATAGGAACGAAATTCTTTGGAGTGATTATAATATATTTCATTGCTCGAAGCATCGAAATAATGGATATAAAAGTTTCGAAGTCCCTCAAGATTAGTGGTCCAAATTGCGATGTGATCTATTTTCATTGTTTACTCTTTTTATTTGTCATTCCCATGCAAACGGTACTCTGCTTCAAAATTCATAAGTTTCCGCAGTTACTTTTCACGTCGTACGGAACACTGATAATACGTTTTAACACTAATACGATTCCAACTAAAAGACGTTACATTTTATTCTCCCATTCTGCATAAAACTGCTTCAAAAAATCTTCCATAAACTGGTGTCTCTCTTCAGCCATTTTCTTTGCTGATTTGGTGTTTAATAAATTTTTTAAAAGAAGTAATTTTTCATAAAAATGATTAATGGTTGGAGCGGTATTTTTTTTATATCCCTCGAAATTATCATGCATTTCAGGTTTTATTTCTGGATGGTAAATCAACCGCCCTTTACTCCCTCCGTAGGCAAAAGTCCGTGCAATTCCAATCGCCCCGATTGCATCCAACCGGTCGGCATCCTGAACAATCTTTGCTTCTATAGAAATAGCTGTATTACCCACTCCAGCCCCTTTAAAAGAAACCTGCTCAATAATCTCAAGAATTTTATTTTTATCAGAAATCAAAATTCCTAATTCACCCAGCCACATTTTCGTCTTTGAAATTTCACGCTCACCATTCAATTTCCAATCATCTAAATCGTGCAGCAAAGCAGCCATTTCAATGATAAATTTATTGCCACCTTCTATTTCTGCCAATTTTAACGCTACGTTTCTCACTCTAAAAATATGCCACCAATCGTGTCCCGAACCTTCGTCTTGAAAATGATTCTGAATGTA
>CAYZBC010000430.1:0-3958 GCA_964476535.1 uncultured Maribellus sp. | reverse complement strand
AACAAAAAATATTTAGATAGCTTTATTGCGGCATTCTCAGGTTAAATTGGTATAAGTAGTCAGCACGGTGAAAAAGAAAATATTGCGGTGATTCAGGCATCAGGACTTCCAACCCAGGATCTTTTTATGGAAGATTATAATCCGGATAAAATAAAACCCCAAATGACAGCTCATTTTAATAAGTTACTGGGTTTATTTGAAGAAGCAGGGCAAATGAAGGCAGATATAGTCTGTGGTCCGGAGGATATGCAGCATATTGGTTCTTATGGACTATATTGATCAGAAAGATTCCCATAAAAATTATATCCCACAAAAAGCGGAGCTTTATTTCCATTTTTTGGAAGGAATATCAGCAAATTAACATCGAGCTGTTTTCCGTTTTTTTTGAATGTCAGCAATATTTGTTTGCGAATGGCTTTGCCCTCCAATGCATTTTTACTTTCTTCCAATACTTTCCATGATGAGATTTTTAGTTCGCTTGGAATCTGACCATACAAATTTTCCTCAAAAAGAGTTAATATTTCCGGTCTGCGGGTTTTTATCCAGCTTATTGAGTCAGAAATTTTAGCTCCATTTATTGAGATTAAGAGTTCCGGCAACTCATATTTCTGGATTTTGTTCTCATCAAAATTAGCCTGACAATTAACTCTTATAAATGACATTGAGAAAAAGAGTATTAATAGGATTTTTGTTTGTCGCATGACACTATCTTTTTTATTAATAATTGTATTGGTCTATTTTTAATGGGATAAAAAATTATCTCTTTTTAATTTATTGTATTCATTTGCAATACATGCAAATATATAATATGAATGTTGCAAAATGTTTAAAACTGAATATATATATATTGGAAGATTTTTTATTGATATATATAAATATATAGTTTTAAAGTAATTATCTTTCAAATAATATTGTTTGTATCGTTTTGAAAGGTATTTTTGTTTCATTAATGTTGATGAACTCACTATTGGTTTAACTTCATATTTCCACCAATTCAGCATAACCTAAAAAATTATTGAATTAAAAACACACACATGGACAAATCATTTAGTAAATCTACCGTTTACAGAAGAGCAAAAATTCTTGAAGAACTTGAATTAAAAGGGCAGGTACTTGTCCGGGAACTGAGCAAAATGTTTAATATCAGTGAAGTTACAATTCGAAATGACCTCACTCATCTGGAAAAGCAGAATATGCTAATTCGTGCCAGAGGGGGAGCTATTAAAATTAAATTTCATATGATGGGAGTTGATTCTTCTAACACTGATAAGAAGAAGGAATTCCATAAAGAAAAACAACTTATTGCGAAAGAAGCTATAAAATTAATTGAAGATGGAGATACAATTGTTTTGGATTCTGGGACAACTACAACGGAAATAGCTAAAAATCTTGAACAGTTCAGTAATCTTACGATAATTACAAATGCATTGAACATTGCAAGTATCCTTTCAGAATATGAAGGATTTAATGTTTTTATGCCTGGTGGTTTTTTGCGCAAGAAATCGTTATCTCTGGTTGGAGTACTTGCCGATGAGAGTTTTACTAAGTTTTACTGTGACAAACTTTTTTTGGGTGCGGATGGTTTTGATACTAACCATGGATTATCGACTCCTAGTTCTGAAGAAGCTCACTTAAACCAAACGATGATCAACATTGCTAAAAAGGTAATTGTTGTTGCTGATTCCAGAAAATTTGAAAGAAGGCGTTTTGCGTTTATTGGACCAATTTCAACAGTTAATGTGGTAATTACGGATAGTGGGATCAAGGAAGAGGATCAAGATCGTTTAGGAAAAAGCGGAGTAGAAGTTATTATCGCTAAACACTAGTGTCAAATCAAGCATAGTATTTCGGGTAAATTAGTTTATATTTGCAAGAAACACTCATGAAATTTTATAAAGTAACACTAACTGATATTGAGATTAAGTTTCTTGAAGAAATAACAAGAAAGGGTAAGCGCAGTGCTTTCATTATCCGAAATGCATACATTTTACTAAATGCCAATGAGGGCGATGGAGGAAGAAAGCAAAAGGATGAAGATATAGCTAAGCTTTTGGGTATTACTACACGTACACTTGAGAACATCCGAAAGAAATTTGTGTTAGATGGATTTGATGAAGCCCTCTACGGTAAAAAGAGTGAACGTGTTTATTCCCGCAAGGTTGATGGGGATGCTGAAGCACACCTAATTGCATTAAGTTGCAGTAAGCCTCCAAAAGGATTTGCCCGGTGGTCATTAAGGCTTCTTTCGGACAAGATGGTAGAGCTTAAATATGCAGATTCAATATCACATGAAACAGTACGTACCGTTTTAAAAAAACGAATTAAAACCGTGGAGAGAAAAGGGATGGTTAATCTCTCCACGAAACAATAGTTCATTTGTAGCTCACATGGAGCAAGTGTTGGATGTATATAAAAAGCCCTATAATGAAGAGTGCCCAGTAGTTTGTATGGATGAATCCCCCAAGCAATTAATCGGGGAAACAAGGTTCCCAATAGCGATGAAATCAGGAAAAGAAAAGAAAGTGGATTTTGAATATGAGCGTAAAGGAGTGTGTAATATATTTATGGCAAATGAACCATTAAAAGGCACAAGACATGTTGAAATAAAAGAGAGAAAAACAAAAAAAGATTGGGCATATTTTATTAGAAATTTGGCTGACATCAATTACAAGGAAGCAAGAAAAATCACATTAGTCATGGATAATCTAAATGCGCATTCTCCTTCCGCATTGTACGAGGTGTTTAAGCCTGAAGAAGCTAAGCGGATATGGGACAGGTTCGATTTTATTTATACCCCGAAACATGGGAGCTGGCTAAATATGGCAGAAATAGAACTGAATGTTTTAAATGGTCAATGTCTAAACAGGAGGATTGATAATATAGAAACTGTCAGAGAAGAAGTTGAGGCATGGTGTGAGCATAGAAATAATATGAAAGCAAAAATCAACTGGTAGTTTACTACAAAGGATGCTAGGATAAAATTAAAAACACTTTACCCGAAACTAGAAGCTTGACTTGACACTAGGAGCCTGTCGGACTTAGGTCATTTTAGGTGTTTTTCAACGAATACCTATCTGAGAACAAATGCAAATATTAAATTCTCAGAGGCTTAACGAGGAAAGTCTGACAGGCTGCTAGACGTTGAATGTTTTTTTCTAAAGATATTTCAGTTGAGTTTTTTGATGGTCTTTATCACTATATATTTACTGCAATTTTGTGTTCTGGTTCAGGAACTCCAAATTTATTAATAGATCGTGTGCGAAGTATGTTTTGCCCTTTGTGAAGCTCCCCTGAAAATACTGGCTCGGTTTTTTGCCATTCGGTATTGCTTGGAATATTTTACTTAATGTTGTAACGGTTCTCGTTATCAACGGCATATTTAAATGTTTTAAAATTTGGAGTAACTGTTTCCAATTGTACTTTTAAGACATTACTGCCTTGGTCATAAAGATGAATTCGTACCTGGTTTAATGCCCAGAATACATCACTCAGTCTATTTGTTCTTGTTCCTAAAATCTCTCTTATGTCAGTTTCATCACCATTATTCCAGGTTTTGTTGCTATTAAATTCATCCTCAACAATGAGGTAATCATAGTTCCAATAAGAAAAGGGTACTTCAATTTTTTTGAGGTGTTTACTTAATTAACCTAATACTTAAAAATGTATATTAAAAACAAGCAAAAGCGATGTTAATTGTTTATCTTCAAGTCATTACACAAAGAAAGATTAACAAAAAAACATCACTTTAAGGATGAAAAATACAAAGAAAAAATTGAAAGGCCAATCAAGAGTTGTTAAAGCAACATTTCAACAAGTTGATATTGCGTCTTCTCTCAGCAAAACTCAAGCAAGCTTGGTTCTGCATTCGTTCATAGCAATATTTCAGGCAATAATATCACAAAGTATTCAGGTCTTAATACAGTAGCAAAATACATGAACAAGCAAGGCATTGTAAAAT
>CAYZBC010000429.1:0-3966 GCA_964476535.1 uncultured Maribellus sp. | reverse complement strand
TACAGAAACAACAGGGAGAGTACTATAAATTGGCAATTCACAACAAAAGAATCGAAAATAAAACTAAAAAGACTTTATCCGTCAATTAACGATTAACTTAACACTAGGTTCGAATTTAAATTGCATTTGTACAGTATAGCTAATTGAAAAAATACAACAGTAAAATGCGTTAATGCTCAAAAAATTGCAGCATTAACGCATTTTTGCATTTCACATATCCATAACTCACTCAAATAAAATAGTTTAACACAAAATGTATATTTTTCCGTGAGGCTTTCGTGAGACTTCTTTCCGACTTTTACATCAGAATAAGATGATTATTAACTTAAATTAATTTGATATGAAAAAGTTGGTTTTTCTTTTTTTAGTAGGAAGCATTTTTTTTGCATGTGAAAATGATGATGACACGCCCTCAACTTCGATGTTGGAGTTAAGTTTTAACGGATTATCGGATTTAGGTCCCGATTTTGTTTATGAAGGTTGGATAATGGTAAACGGAACGCCAGTAACGACAGGAACTTTTATGGCTAATTCCTCCGGAAACATTAGCCCTTCGATGTTTGACATTAACAGCGAAAATATTGCAGCAGCAACAGCTTTTATATTAACCATAGAACCCTATCCCGACAACGACCCGGCACCAAGTAACGTGCATGTTGTTGCTGGTGATTTCTCCGGTAGCAATGCCAGTTTATCCATTTCACATCCGGCAGCTTTGGGAACTGATTTTGCCTCATCAATGGGAAAATATATTTTGGCAACACCAACCAACGGAGCAGACACAAATGAAAAAAGTGGTATTTGGTTTTTAGATCTTGACTCAGGAAGTCCGATGGAAGGATTAAATTTGCCTGAACTTCCGGCAGGATGGATGTACGAAGGATGGACAGTAATTGACGGAGTTCCGGTTACAACCGGAACCTTTTTGGAAACTTCGGGAATGGTAGATAATTTTGATGGTAATAGCAGTCAGGAAAATCCTGGTCCTCCATTTCCAGGCGAAGACTTTTTAATGAATGCACCCGGTAATTTAACGTTCCCAACGAATATTTCCGGAGGAATTGCAGTTATTTCGGTAGAACCTTATCCGGATAATAGCCCTGAACCATTTGCAATTAAACCATTGGTGGGAATGATTCCAGCCGATGCCATGGACCACAAAACTTATATGATGGATTTTAGTTCTGCATCTTTCCCAACTGGAACGGCAACTAAATAGCGTAATTATTGGATTAAAATGTAATAGGTTGTCCAGATTTATGGGCAACCTATTTAATGATAAACATATTCAAAACCATCACTCCTATTTATCGGGTATCCCATTGAATTATATTTGTAACTATACTCCGTGATTTGAACTTGTTCGATAGAATTATCCACTTCGAAATGAAGCGTAAAAGTTTCTTTTGTGATGTTATTTAGATTTGTATTTTGTCCCGGAATCATCAATCTCCTGAACGACAAATACGGGTTGTGATTGTTATCAAATTGATATTCAGTTGTAGTTAGTAATTCTGTACTTCCATTTTCTGATACAGAATAACGCTGTTGTTTAATCAGATTTCCAGTGTTATCGTAAAAATAATTGTCAATAACCGACACCTTATTGTCATGGTATGAAGTTCTCTTTTCAATCCTTCCATTTGCATTATAGGTATAAGTGTCGAAAGATTTGTGGTCATTGTTTATACGAAAAGTAGTCTTTTTTTCAAGTTGACCGTTCCGTTTGTATTCAAATGTTGAATATACATCTCTTTCAGTATTCTCAGGCGAAACCCATTCTGTTCGTTTAATTGCCGATTCAAGTAAATAATAGCTACTACTTGCAATTGACTCATCCCAATAAGAATCGGATTGTATTAATTGATTTTTACTATTGTAATTGTGTTTAGTATAGTGAAACTTGCTTTTTTCTTCGAGAATGAAATTGGCATTATTATAAATACATTCAGAATAGACTTCGCCCCCAATTAAAACACTTTTTAGCAAAGCTCCATCACCGATTTTTTCATAAAGACCGTCTTTCTCACAAGAATTAAAACTAAAAACAGCCAATACGATGAATAGTAATAATTTGGTTTTCATTTCGATTTATTATTACAAATGTTCAAATTGAATATATAGTTGCGTGAAAACAAAAAATTATCCGATTAATTTCTACAATTCGGCACATCTTCAATTCATATAACTATTTTTGTTTCCATATTATCTGTCAACTAAAACCAATTTATAATGAAACCTATTTTAAACTTTTTCCTTGCAACGATTTCTTTTATCGCAATTTCCTGTTCCCCAAATACGGAACAAAAAGTTAATACCGTACAACCCCCAAATTTTGTGGTCGTATTTATCGACGACATGGGTTACGGTGATGTGGGTTGTTATGGAGCCACCGGATACACAACTCCAAACCTTGATAAAATGGCCAGCGAAGGAATGCGTTTTACTAACTTTTATTCCGCACAACCGGTTTGCAGTGCGTCGCGTGCAGGTTTATTAACAGGTTGTTATCCCAACCGAATTGGAATATCGGGGGCACTTTTCCCTCAGAATGAAGTTGGAATTAACCCAAAGGAAACTACCATTGCAGAAATGCTAAAAGAAAAAGGTTACGCAACCGGCATCTTCGGGAAATGGCATTTGGGTCATCACAAAGAATTTTTGCCTTTGCAACACGGTTTTGATGAATATGTTGGACTGCCTTATTCGAACGATATGTGGCCCATTGGAGTTGATGGGAAACGCCGTGAAGGCGAAAGATGGGACAACTACCCGGACTTGCCATTAATTGAAGGCAATAAAACGATTGAATTAATTACAACACTTGAAGGACAAGATAAACTCACCACTCTTTACACAGAAAAGGCCGTTGATTTTATTAACCGTAATGCAAAAGATCCATTCTTTTTGTATGTTCCTCACTCAATGGGACATATTCCGCTTGGTGTTTCAGATAAATTCAGGGGAAAAAGCGAACAAGGATTTTATGGCGATGTTATGATGGAAATCGACTGGTCAGTGGGCGAGATTGAAAAAGCTCTTCAAGCAAACGGAATCTCCGAAAATACAGTATTTATTTTTACAACCGATAATGGTCCGTGGTTAAATTTTGGTAACCACGCAGGTTCCGCAGGTGGTTTACGCGAAGGAAAAACCACCAGCTGGGAAGGCGGACAACGTGTTCCGTTTATTATTAAATGGCCTGCCGGAACTCCAGCCGGAACAATTAGCAACAAATTAGGTTGTGCTGTTGACCTTTTACCAAGTTTTGCAAAACTGGCCGGAACTTCTTTGCCCAAATTAAAAATAGACGGTCTTGATATTACAGATCTTTGGAAAGGAGTTGCTGATGCAGAACCTCGCGATAATATTCTTTTTTATCATGGCAAAAATAATTTAAACGGTGTGCGAAAAGGAAACTGGAAATTGGTTTTGCCACACACCTGGAGTTCGTACCACGCAAAACCCGGGAAAGATGGTTACGGTGGGAAAAGAATAAAAATGACAGTTGAAGCACCTGAATTGTACAACATGATGCGCGACCCCGGAGAGGAATACAATGTAATTGAATACAATCCAGAAAAAGCAGAAGAACTAATGAAAATTGTTGAAGCTGCTCGCATTGAATTGGGTGATTTAAATGTCGGAATTGAAAAAGGTGCCGGTACAAGAGAGATTGGGACGAAATAATTAAAAGTCTTTACACTACTCGAAATCAAGATTACGACTAATGCTAAGTCTAATTATTGATTGTCATTTCGAATCCTGAGGCACAAAGGTGAGAAATCTGCTGCTTTATTGAGATTTATCCCTACGGTCGAAATGACAGAACCATTACCAACTAAAACGGTTTAATCGTCAACTTATATTTACGAACTCCGGGCTGAACACGGTATTTTTGCAACTGCCGGATGGAGGTTCCTCCAACACCCGAAACTTCGTAATCTACATTTAAAATTGTATTGG
>CAYZBC010000428.1:0-3972 GCA_964476535.1 uncultured Maribellus sp. | reverse complement strand
ATGCACTTGTGATTTCGTATTTGGGAAGAATAGCCGCCGGAGACAAGAGCGTTGAAAGTGACTGGAAAGTTCTGGACGTCGAAAGTTACAATGAATTGGCAGCAATAAATGCTGATAAATGGTTAAAATAAATATGAAACGCTATGCAGAAATGCTCCACAAACAAGCATAATTTAAAAGAGGATGTTACATCTAATTCCGTTGAAAAATTAAATTTTAATTAGATGAGAAATAGGCACATAAACGAGATAGTTATATAAAATTAAATTTCAAATGAAACACAAAACATTAGTTTTAATTACTGTCTTGAGCAGTAGCTTGTTGCTTTTTAGCAATTGTAACAGTAAAAAGTATGTTGATTTAAAAGTAAACGAAACAGAGAAAAAGGTGGATGTAATTGTTGATGGTAAACTTTTTACCTCGTACATCTATCCCGACAATATCAAAAAGCCTGTTTTGTGGCCGGTTATGTCACTGGCAGGAAATATGTTGACACGCAGCTATCCAATGATTAAGAAAGAAGGCGAAAGTGTTGATCACCGTCACCATATTGGTGTGTGGTTAAACTATGGTGATGTTAACGGACTGGATTTTTGGAATAATGCAGAATTAATGGCTCCTGAAAAAAGACATTTATACGGTACAATTTATCACCGTTCAATTAAAAAAGCAGAAAGTGGGAAAGGGAATGCACTGTTGGTAACCACTTCTGATTGGAAATCTCCTGAGAATACAACTATGCTAGAGGAGCAGACCAGTTTTAATTTTATAGCAGAGGAGAATTTGCGCATCATCGATCGTACCACTACGCTAAAAGCTGTTATCGATGAAGTGAAGTTCACTGACGACAAAGAAGGGATGTTTGGAATGCGTGTTGCACGGGAATTGGAACTTCCATTAGAAAAACCAATTAAATTAACCGATGTAAACGGTGATATTTCCGAAGTTGAAAAAATAGACAATCAATTTGTAAAAGGAAATTACAGAAGTGCCGAAGGAGTTGAAGGGAAAGAAGTTTGGGGAACCCGATGCCGCTGGATGAAACTTGCAAGTGAAATAAATGGCGAGATGGTAGCGTTGGTAATCATCGACCATCCTGACAATGTTGGTTATCCAACGTATTGGCACGCACGCGATTATGGTTTGTTCGCGGCAAATCCTCTGGGACACAAAATATTTTCCAAGGGGAAAAATGAGTTGAATTTTAGTTTGAAAAAAGGTGAGTCTGTAACATTCAATTACCGGCTTGTTGTGGCGGCTGAAAATTTAACGGATGAACAAATTAATAAACTTGCTGACGATTATTCAAAATTATAGTTAAATTAGGCAAAACTTTAAAATTTAATCAACATGAATCTAAATCAATCACGTAGAAGTTTTATACAAAAAAGTCTGGTTGCCGGAGCAGGTCTGGCATTAATCGATCCGTTTTCGGCACAAGCCATGATGAAAAAACCAAAAATGAAACTTGGTCTTGTAACTTATCAGTGGGGTAAAGACTGGGATTTACCAACATTGATTGCCAACTGTGAAAAAGCAGGAGTGTTGGGTGTTGAGTTACGAACACAACATGCTCACGGTGTAGAAACAAGTCTTAGTGCAAGCCAGCGTGCAGACGTTAAAAAACGTTTTGCCGATAGCCCTGTAACTTGTGTGGGCTACGGTTCAAACTTCGAATATCACAGTGTTGATCCGGCTGCCGTTCGTAAAAACATTGAGGGAACCAAAGCGTATCTTGATTTATGTAAAGAAATTGGAGCTACCGGAATTAAAGTGAAACCCAATGGTATTCCTAAGGAAGTGTCAAAAGAAAAAACCTTTGCTCAAATCGCTGCCTCTTTAAATGAATGTGGTAAATACGCAAGCAACATTGGTCAGGTAGTACGTGTTGAAGTTCATGGAAAATTAAGCCAGGAAATTCCGAATATGAAAGCCATTTTTGAGCAGGTAACGGAAAAAAGTGTAAAAATGTGCTGGAATAGTAACGACCAGGATTTGTTATCTCCCGGACTGGAACCTAATTTCAATTCGGTAAAGAAGTGGTTTGGAGATACGGTTCATGTTCGTGAATTAAATGTGGGCGATTATCCATACCAGGATCTCATGAATCTTTTTGTTAAAATGAATTATAATGGTTGGATTTTATTGGAGGCCCGCACAACCCCAACCGACAGAATTGCTGCCTTAAAGGAACAACTTGATGTCTTCAATAAAATGATTGGTAAGGTGTAAATCCTTCCTTTTGCTTCTCAATTCCTCCTCGTATTTACCAAAGCGGTAACGGGGAGAAGTTTTTATTTTTTTTATTTATCGTTTCGGTTCCCAGAACAGATTTAGTCTTTAATTGATAATCAATTGTTTATGTAGTAGGGTATTAGATATGTATTTCTTTTTACAAAATCTTCAATTTATTGGTCACAATAATAGTTAAAACTATGCACTTTAGTGCATCTCGCTTTAGCTTCTAAAAATCTTATCTTTGAGTTATGCCAAATTATCAAAGATCAAATGGGCATACAGTATCAAATTTGACAGCTCATATTGTACGGTGAACAAAATATTGTTATTCCGTTCTTCAGGGAGATATTCAAGTCAGGTGCCGAACGATTCTAATTTAAATTTGTGAGGTTGAAGATGTAGTGATTTTGAAGGGTGTTGTATCCAAAGATCATGTTCACATGCATTTAAGCAATCGCCCGTCACAATCGCTAAGTAATCTTGTTAAAAGGTTAAAGGGTAGAAGTTCACGTAAGCTTCAACAAGAGTTTCCTGAATTAGGGAAGAAATATTGGGGTCAACATTTTTGGGCAATTGGTTTTGGTTGCTGGAGTACAGGAAATAATACAGATGAGATGGTAAATGACTATTTGGAACATCATCGAAAACCAACAGATGAAGATGACTCAAATTTCATCGTTGAATAACATGAGACTTTTAGTCTGAGAGAAAACTATGGCACTTTCAGTCCATAGTGGTTTATTTTTGTTTTAACAAGTATTCCAAGAATCCCTTTTTTCTTTCAGTTAGTGGTTTTTTTTAATCTCAAGTTTCTGTATTCTGAATTTTAAAGCCTGATTTTAGTCCGTTTTTAAAAGGATATTTCGGGTCACATTAAAATTAGGGTGGATCTTTAAATATTTTCTATTTTTATTTTATGGAAATAGAATTATTATTGGAATATTTATTGCCTGATGAGATTCAGCTTTATTTTGATTTTGTATTTATTGAAAAGGGAGCAAACAATCGTTTACTATTTCATTTAGATGAAAAGCCAATAAAACCTTTTGAACATTCAGATAAAGAATTAGTTTCCAAAGGTTTTGATGAGCCTATTCAAATTCAAGATTTTCCCATAAGAGATAAAGCTGTTTACTTTATTGTAAGGGGTCGCAAGTGGATAGACAAACATACAGGGAAAGTTTATACCACTAATTGGAATTTAACAGCAAACGGTACAAGTTACACAAAAGAGTTTGCTGCTTTTTTAAAAGAGATTCTTGGATAACTTTCCTATTAGCAGCAATAGTTTAGAGAAATTCTATCATATAAATGGCGATTATTTCGGCAGGCAGTATAAAGAACATTTAAGTGATTATCAGGAATGGGATCAAAAAGGGCATGCAAAAGAATGGATGCTTTTCGCTGAAAACATAGGGCCACAATTAAGCATTGACGAAACCAGTTTATCTAATGGTGAGCGATATACAATTTTAACAAATAAAGCAGGCAAAGGTAGAAAAGGGACAATAGTTGCCATGGTAGAAGGAACAGGTAGTAATAAAATAATAGAAACCATAGAACGCATACCGGAAAACCTCAGAGAAACAGTAACAGAAATTACACTGGACATGGCTGGTTCCATGAACAAAATTGTTACACAATCTTTCCCAAATGCCACAAAAGTTATTGACCGTTTCCATGTTCAAAAACTGGCTTATGACGCATTACAAGAAATGCGTATTGCCCATCGGT
>CAYZBC010000427.1:0-3981 GCA_964476535.1 uncultured Maribellus sp. | reverse complement strand
AAGACGAAAAAAGCGACGACGAATTGATGGAAAGTTGGTTTTCGTTGGATTAATAGCTCAGCCAATAACTTTCACACCTACAACATCTTATTTCTTTTTAGACTTATTGCCTGATAATTGATTATCTAACTCAAACTTTTTTAGCCTCCGAATTTAAATTAATTACAAAGATGTCTGGAACATAGAAATTAACTATTCAAACTCGCTATTTGAAACAACACCTTTCATGAGTAAACTAATTAATACCTTCCTCAAATCCACTTCTTTCTTTTCTAAGAATTCTCAAAAAAATTAATTTTCCATTCACCTAACTCTTCCACCTAAGATATTGATTTCTGTATTATGCCCATATTAGTTCATAATTTTACTGAATAAATAAATTGAAATAAAAATATATCGAATCATACTTGACTTTCTATTTTATAGTTTGATTTAAACATTTAACTTTTCACCTTCAGATTTTGCAATAATTACAGCACCGCAACTATCACTCCACACATTAGTAGCAGTTCTAAACATATCCAATATTCTATCAACAGCCAATATTAAACCAAGGCCCTCCAATGGTAATCCTACTGCTGTTAATATCACTGTAATCATAACAAAACCAGCCATTGGAATAGCAGCGGTACCAATGGATGCAAGTAAAGCTGTAAGTACTACTATTACCTGCTGAGCAATAGTGAGATCAACTCCGTATGCTTGTGCAATAAAAATAGCTGCAACACATTCGTAAAGTGCAGTACCATCCATATTTATGGTTGCGCCAAGAGGTAAAGTAAAACTTGATATTTTATTTGAAACCCCTGATTTTGTTTCAACAGCATCCATTGTTAAAGGTAATGTAGCACCTGATGATGAGGTAGAAAATGCTGTTAGCAGAGGAGTAGACATATTCCTCAAATGATTAAACGGCTTGGCTTTTCCAAGTATTTTCATCAGTAAAGGCAAAGTAACAAAAAAATGAATAGCCAAGGCTAAAATCACAGTTAACATATATACGCCCATTCGTGACATTAATTCGCCTAAGTCGTCCTGATCTGCAATTACTTTTGATACAATACCAAAAATACCCAATGGTGTAAATTTTATCAAGAACATAGTTATCTTCATCATTACATCAAATATGGCATTAAAGGCCTTTTTAAGTACATCCCTGCTAACAACCTCACTTTTTGTAATGAAAAATCCGAATATAATAGCAAAGAAAATGATTGGAACCATATCGCCTTCACTAAATGATTGGAATATATTCTGTGGTACTATTTCAACCAAAATATCACGAAACGACCTTTGTTTCTCAACCAATCCTTCAACTTTTTCCTGAAAATTCAAATCAGCTCCAATTCCGGGTTTTAAGATGTTTACTAGAATCATACCGGTTACAACTGCCAATGTAGTTGTCGTAATATAATATCCTATTGTTTTTATTCCGAGGCGACCAAGATTTTTACCTGTTCCGATGTTGGTAATTCCAGAAATCAATGAACTCAAGATTAATGGTATTATTAACATTTTTAAGGCTCGTAAGAAAATATCACCCATCCAGCTGACAGCATCTATTTGGGGATTATTATAACTTGCTTTTCGGATAATTACTTGATACATTTCATATTCCTGTTCGGATAGAACACTTCTCAAAGCTTCCTGAAAATCTACCAATGTTTCATATTCAGTATCTTTTTTATTCTCTATTTTTTTAATAATATCTGGGGCAATATGCTTTTTTTCTAAGTAATTAATTGATTGCTGATTGAAAGAATATGTGGTTGAAAAAATCACTCCATAAATAATAGAAAGAACCAGTGCGATAAGTATTTGCCAATGTAGTTGAAGTTTTATTTTACTCATAAAATTAAGTATGTATTGTTAAAGTTCCGATTTTTTATGCTCTTCTTGTAATAATCAAAAATCTACGGTCAAATATCTTTCAACATAATGAACTGTCCGCAATTTCCATTCTTAAACTTTGCGATTTTCTTCAAATGACCCACTATTGAAAATCCGAACTTTTCCGATAACGATTTACTTTTAAAGTTTACATCTAACAAAATAGCCAGCAGGTGTTCATATGCTTTCTTTTCTGCCATTTTTATTGCTTCTTCAAGAATTAAATTCCCATAATTGGCAGGAAAAGTAACAGCAGCAGTAATTGTTGCCGGGCCTGCAATCATTGGAATTGCCACAGGAACATTGGCTAGATCTACTAGCTTAATTGTTTTACTAATAGTTAGAAACTCTCCCTTTTGAAGACCGCTCAATCCTGTGTATGTTAAAACAAGACCACATGTTATTTGAAATGCATAGAGTTCTACATGAAAAACATTATTGAAAATTAACTCTCCCAGAAATAAAAAAAACACTAGAATTACAAAGGCGGTAATGGATGATTTAATAGAAAGAAATTTCAATTCCTTTGTAGAAAACTGTCCTTGCAATGAGTTTATTACAGATACTTTGTGTATCGGATTCACCAAAGCGAAAAAACCAACTAAACCACTAATTAATAACTTGGACTCCATAAATTTGTTTTACCCCTGTTTTATATACTGATGTAGCTATTTATCCTAACCTTAGGCTAGAATTAATAATTACGATAACATTGCATTGCCTCTAGATAATAGTAATCAGCATAATTAAGAGAAACATTAATTTCTGTGTTTGTGGGAAGATCTCCAACACTATGATCTAATACAAACCATTTATTTTTATCCTTATCTGCTTTATAATCTCTGCTAAGACTTGCTAATATCCACATGGCTGAATCTTTAAATCGTTCTTTATTTTCAAGGCTCAACTTACTAAGTTTAAATAATGACGAGCACATAATTGCTGCTGCCGATGCATCTCTAGGAGTATTAGGAAATTTGTGAAGTTTTTCATTCCGCTCAGGCAGGTTCTCCATATCTTTTGCATTAAAATCCCAATAAGGAATATGATCGAATGGAAGATGTGGGTGAGTTAATATATAGTTGGCAATTTTTTCAGCCATTCTTAGATAATTACTGTCACCTGTTTCCTGAAAGCATAATACATACCCATACAACCCATATGCCTGTCCTCTTGCCCATGAAGAAGTGTTTGACAACCCTTGTTTGGTATACTGCCCCAAAGGAATACCTGTAATAGAATCATAATCTACCACCTGACAACTACTACCATCCTCTCTAAAATGATTTTGAAGCAGTGTATTAGCATGTGTGATTGCTATTTCTCTATACTTAGGATTTTTGCTTACTTTTGAAGCATAAAAAAGAAGATCCAGATTCATTAAACTGCCAATAGATACTGGAAACTGCCACTTCTCTCCACTCATCGCATTTCCATCATCCCATGACTTAATACTTCCCATGGTTTTATTAAATCGGGTATATAATAATTCTGCTCCATTAATCAGTACTTGTTTATAGGCTTCACTATTCGTTAAACGAAAAGCATTTCCATAACTGCTAAAAAGCATCACTCCGGAATCGTGGCTTTTGGCATAATATTGCATAGGGGCTAATGATTCGGTAAACCGCTTTGCATTGGTTGCCCAATGTTGATCACCTGTAAGCTCAAACATATACCACAAACTACCGGCAAAGAACCCGCTTGTATTACAATCTACAGTGCAATGCAGTAACTCCCCATCTATTGCCGTATAAGGGATTAAGCTTGAGTCAGGAGAATCACTTAAAGCTGCATTTAATTGGATCGATACAAATTTCAGATTTCGTTTTATAAACACATCTTCGAACTTCCTACACCCTAGTATAGAAACAACCA
This sequence comes from uncultured Maribellus sp., assembly GCA_964476535.1. Classification (GTDB taxonomy): domain Bacteria; phylum Bacteroidota; class Bacteroidia; order Bacteroidales; family Prolixibacteraceae; genus Draconibacterium. Next base: position 213 of record CAYZBC010000427.1, on the reverse strand, counting down.
ACATTAATATAAAAATATACCTCATGTAAATATATATTAAATTAAAAAAGATAAGTATTTAGGTACATATTAATTTTTCTTGATAATTTTCTCAACATTTACTATTCTCTTGACCAAATCATTAAATATTTTCTCTATCATTAGCGAGCGGTTAATCCTATAACCTAACCTGGACAAGCCAGAACCAAACAGGGAAATATAGTATTTTTGCAC
>CAYZBC010000426.1:0-3991 GCA_964476535.1 uncultured Maribellus sp. | reverse complement strand
TTTGTTTGTTAATATCATTCTTTTTATTGTTCTTATGCCCCCATGAACGGTTACAGAATTTCATTATAATTTAGGTTTGGTTTAAGGTAAAAATAGATATTATTTATATAAGTAGTATTTCTATTTAATATGTTTTAGGGCGTGTTCGAAAAATGATACACTTATTTGTGGATTAATACACTAATAGTAAAAGGAACAGGGTAATAGTACTTAATTTTAAAATTATTGATTTCATAACATGATTCTCCATTGTGGTAACTACTCTTTGTTTTTCCAGTGGGTATTGGTTTCCTGGATATATATCAAAACTTTGTTTTCAAGTGCTGTAATAAATTCGTTGCTGTTTATGTCATTGCAAGTCCAGTTACCGGTTAATCAAATGGAGCACATTAAACATTTTACCAAAAAGTAATTGTATCGCTCACTGTGAATGGACGTGAAATATCCTGAAAGCGATATAAGGTGTTTTCATATAGGCCGCCAACAACTAGGAGACTATCTTTTAGAGGTTTTCGTTTATAAACAAATTTCCACTTATTTTTATCCCAGAATAGAAGTTGATAGTCTTTTTCTTTTTTTACATACTCGTATCCACTAATTTTATCGATAGAAAACTGTTTTTCAACTTTTCGTGAAGTTCCTGGTACAAAATTCTTACTTCCATTCCTTTCTAAAATAAATGGTTCTGAAATCGGATAGATTCGATTGTTGTGATAATATCCGACAATATACATTATATCTGCTCCCATTTTTGGAAATACAACAACGTTCTGTTCCAATTTACCCCATTGAATTGGACGCCAGGTTTGATTATTATAGATGCATAAATATAGATAGTCTTGCTCTGTTATTAGTTTTTGCACCTTATATTCTACATCAAATGTTTTTATATACTCTCCTGTAACATCTTCAATATTTTTTGTTCGAAAAAACGGTGGAATGGTATTTAAATCCTTTACTTCTTGATGCAGTTGATTGGAAGTTATACCAAAATTTCGTCTAAACACTCTCGTCAACCGTCTCCATCTAAGTTCTTCAAATGTTTGGTGATGCTCTCCGGGTTGTTGTTCTCCAGGGCCAAAACTCCACGATTTTCCTTCTTCATCAAAAACAACACACCAGCTGTGCCCGAAATTATATCTGCCATGAACATCAAAATCAATTGCAACTGGAATTCCAAGAGAACGCATAACAGATGCACCATAAACTGTTAAATCATCACAATTGCCACTTCCAGACATTATCATTTCAGGAACCGTTTGTGTACCAACACCACCCAAATACCAACGGTCATCAAAAAAAATATCATTTGCCAATTGAGCATTAACAGCTTTACATGCTTCTAAAATCGATTTGCTCGATAACGTATCCAAAATGTGACTATATTTTTCATTTAAGATTTCAGCCCAGGATGAAATAGGTTCATCAACTACCCGATAAGGAAGAATATATTTACAAAACTGATCAAAATCGACATTTTCTCTCCATGGACTATTTCTCCAAATTTCAATTATAAAGTCGATGTGATTTATTAAATATTCAGATTTTAAGGTTTGGGTATCAAAATTTGTTTGTTGGTTAATCTTTGAAATATTAAAAACGGAATCTTTAGCTTCTCTTGTTGCACGAACCGAAGGGTAATCCATTGGATTAAAAGTAATCGATTCATTGGATTTGTTTTTGAGCTCAACCCTTAACGATGAATGAATAAAACTATTGGCAATTAAGTATTGGGCAGCTTTTAGTTTTTCATCATCAACATCAATTTCATTATAATGATCTAAAACCAACTTCAGTTCGGAACGATTCTCTTTGGCTTGTTCCAATGCCCCATTTAAGTGCGATGATTTTTGACTGAATTTGTTTATTCCAAACAAAACAACTGCAATTATTAGAATAACGCCAACTATATACAACCCTTTTCTTTTATTCATTTTGATATACCTTTGGGGGATTTCCTTGTTGTTGTTCTTGTTCTAAATTTTCTATTAACTCTTTCATTTCTTCTTTTATCTCAAGTATTGCCATCGACTCAACCTTTATCTTTTTCTTTAACAGTTCCTTTGCAATTTCTATCGCCTTTTTATACTTTCCATTTTCAACATAGAGTTTTGCCAATAAATATTTGGGATAGAAACGACCTGGAACCATCAGTGCGGCCTTTATATATGATTTTTCTGCTAAATCGAAATCGCCCAGATTTTTATAGCTATCGCCTAAAGTAGTGTATACAATTGAATTTGGCAGATATTTTTTTGCTCGTTCAAGTTGTATTATTGCCATTTTATCTTCTCCACTTAGCGACAATGCTTTAGCATATTGAATTAGAAATTCGCCATTATTATTTAAAATGGGAAGGGCATTTTCGAAATATTTCAGACTGTGTTTATAAGCACCTAATTTATAAGTTGTATAGCCTAGTTTCCAATTTCGTTGAGCGTTGTACGTTCCGGAAATATTGAATAATAACAATATAGATAATGCCATTAAAATTACTCCAACAATTCTCCTGCCCCAAATATTCATGCTGAAACCATTTTGCTGAAACTTGAAAATGGGCTTATGAAAAGAAACAATAATCGCAATAAATAGTACAAGGTTAAGTTTTATGGGCAAAATTTCGAATGGATATGAGAAAAAGCTAAAAACTAAGATTGAAATCAAACCAGCCTTGGCTGAAATCAAGAGCAACATTTCATTTCTATTTAAATCATTTTTAAAATTACCTAAAAAGAGAAAATACAAAATAACTAAAACGATTATTAATCCAACCAGTCCATTTTCCGATGCTATCCTCAGGAACTCATTAAATGCATATGTATTATTGTCTGCTAAATATATATAAACGGAATTTGGATTTGCCTCAAAATAATCAGCTTGATATTCCATGTAATTGGCTTGAAATCCATTTATTCCATGGCCAAACAATGGTTTGTCCTGAATCATTTTCGAAGTTACGCTCCAGATTAGTAGTCGTCCATCGGCTGAATCTTTTTTCATTCGGTACAATCCAACAGAGGCTAGACTAATTATAGCTATTACCAAAATTGAAAACAAAAATTGAAACACTTTAGATTTAAAGTTTAATTTTTTAATTCTTGTTTTCCAATGCTTTTTCTTTTCATAAAGTGCTGGTTTATAAAACTGAAAAACCAGATATAGCATAGATACAATTATAGCCAACAATGCAGCACGCGACTTTGTAACTATTATTATAAATAATATTGAGACTACTGAAAATGATGCTGCAAATATTGTAACCCATTTATTTGTGTGGATTGTGTTTTTGAGAAAATGCTTGGGGGTAATAATAGAACAGTTGTGTGTTGAAGTATATCTTTTATTAGAATGTGTAAACCAAAGAAAAGCGATAGAAAAGGGTAAAACGGACACCAAATATCCAGCAAAAGGTCCGGGATTATTAAAACTCCCGGTAACTGGAAATTGACTGTGATTGGATGGTACAAAATCCAATAATTGAGAAATTCCAACTATCGATTGTAATAAACCGACAATAATAAATGTAATAACCAATAACCAATTAATGTTCGATTTTGAATTCCGTATAATAAAATAAATGATTGATAATCCTGCCAATTCCAATAATACTACTTTAGATTGACCAAAATCCCAATTATTTTGAACGGAGTAAAGAATTCTAAGGACTATAAAGCAGATAAATAAAAAATCAATTATTGAAATCGAAAATGTATATTTATTCTTATGTATGATTAAAGAAAAAGCACCAACCAAAAGAATAAAGCATATTAAAGTTAGAAAAAGCAAAAGCTGACCAACTTGAGGCTGTCCAAGTAATTTAGAAAATCCCAAATGTATTAAACAAATAAGTAGGCTTAAAATATTAAAAATTAATTTATTGATATAAATCTTATTCACCGGTGATAAAACAAATAATCTTATTGTGAAAAAATTCATTGACAAGCACCATCGCAAGTATATTGCCACAAAAAACCACAACCAGAAGTCAGTG
>CAYZBC010000425.1:0-4014 GCA_964476535.1 uncultured Maribellus sp. | reverse complement strand
CTTCTATATCAAATTGTATTGAATTTCTCATGCCTAAAGATTTTAATTAAATACGGCATATCCGAGTCAATTTGGTATAACTTAACTGGATTTGTATGGATCAAAAATAGCTGAAAAAAAAAGAAAGTGAGAAAATTTAATTGCCTATTTGCAGGTAAAAAAGACTGATAATTAGCTTCAGTTTTGCTGATGTAATTCATTGAAAATTTAGAATGGTGGATTTCGATAATAAAAAAAAGTCATAAAAAAAATTCCGGCGTCCACTCCGGAATTTTTTATTTTTTAATTCCCCTTGTGTTTAGATGGGTTTGTATGCCACAAATATAATCAAAGAATTATATTGTGCTTAAAACCAAGTATTTTTTTTTGTAAAAAATAATGATTCTAAATTAAGCTTTTTTAAAGATTGTCCCAATTGGGGAATGTTAGATATTTGTTTGCTTCCTAATTCATCAATTTCATCTGTAAATAAACAAATTCCAGCGCTACCATTTTTGCACGTTGTTCATTTGTGGAAGCCCCGGCGTGTCCGCCTTCGGTGTTTTCGAAATAATATATTTTATATCCCATTTCATTCATTTTTGCCACCATTTTGCGGGCGTGTCCTGGATGTACACGATCGTCGCGGGTTGAAGTTGTAAAAAATATTTCAGGATAGTTCATTTCTGTTTTTACATTTTGGTACGGCGAATATCTTTTAATGTATTCCCACTCTTCGAGGATATCGGGGTTTCCGTATTCTGCCATCCAACTTGCTCCTGCAAGCAGTTTATTGTAACGTTTCATATCTAATAACGGAACTGCACAAACTACGGCATTGTATAAATCTGGTCGTTGTGTAAACGCAACTCCAACAAGTAATCCTCCGTTGCTACCACCCATGATGCCAAGTTTTTTTGGAGAGGTGATTTTTTTGTTGATTAATTCTTCGGCAACCGCATAATAATCGTCGTAAATGCGCTGACGATTTTCTTTTAATCCAGCTTGATGCCATTTGGGGCCAAACTCGCCACCACCACGTAAATTTGCTAAAACATAAACTCCTCCTTTTTCGAGCCATGACGTTCCAATAACTGCAGAATAATTGGGCAACCTCGATATTTCGAAACCACCATAAGCACTAATAAGAGTTGGATTTTTCCCATCCAATTTAGTTGATTTTGAACTTACAACAAAATAGGGAATTTTGGTTCCATCCTTGGAAGTAGCTTCGAGCTGTTGAACTTTATAATTCTCTGTTGGAAAGAAGGAGGGTAACGATTTTACTTTTTTGAATTTACCTGTTTTAGCATCTCCATTGTAAATTGTTGATGGTTCCAGAAAATTGGTAAAATAGAAGAAGTAATTATCAGAGCTTTCATCCGAAGCACCCAGTGAAATATTTCCAAATTGCGGCGCATCTATTTTTTCACTTTCCCATTTATTATTCCAAGTGAATTTGTACAATTCGCTTTTAACATTATTAAGCATATTTATTAAAAGTACATTTTTAGTATTCGATATTTCTGTTATACTTGAACGTTCGTTGGGAGCAACTACTAGTTTAAAATCTTTTTTCCCGCCAATAAGGTCATCATAATTTATACTAACTACTGAGCCTTGTTTAAAGGTTTTATTTTCAATCGTCCAGTCCGATTTTAATTGAGAAATTACCAATTGGTTAAAAATGGTTGAAAGTTCAATGTCTTCAGGTAAATCTAATTTTACCATTTCACCATCTTCAACCATAAAATAATTGCCCGAGTAAAAAGAGGTTTTTTGCATAATTACCTGGTACGTTTTATTTTTGGTAGGAATAGTGTATCCCCAAATACCCATGTCTTCTTCTTTGCCTTCGAAAATAAGTTTGGCATTTTTTAATTCCGTCCCACGTTTCCAAATTTTCACCTGTTTTGGGTAACCCGATGATGTTATGCCATCTCCAAAATCGGTAGAAACCATTAATGTGTTTTTGTCGATCCAATTCGCACTTCCTTTTGCTTCCGGCAATAAAAACCCATTTTTTACAAATGCTTTTGTTTTTGCATTAAACTCTTTAATAATAACAGCATCGCCGCCACCTTTCGACAAACTAACCAGAAATTTGTCGTAATCGGGATACAAACCGGAAGCTCCCTTAAAAACATATTTTTCATTGTCTTTATTGGAGAGTTTGTCGATATCGAGAACAATTTCCCATTCAGTATTTTCGTTCAAATAATTTTTTAATGACGTCCGGCGCCAGATACCGCGCTCATGTTCTTTATCCTGCCAGAAATTATAAATAAAATCTCCATAAATCGATGGGGCTGCAATTCGATCGGTGGAATTGTAAATTTCCAGATTTTTCTCGTAAATAGTATTGTAATCTGGTTGGCTACATAAAACATCAAGTGTTTTTTCGTTCCATTTTTCCACCCATTTCAACGATTTTTCAGCATCAACATTTTCTAGCCAGATGTATGGATCTTCTTGAGCAAAGCTTAATTGTGTCATAAATGCCAGTAATGTAATAAGTAAAATTGAATACCTCATTTTATAAATTTTTAATGAATTTCATTTTTGTGAAACGAACATTCTCAAGTTGTCTGGCAATCAAAAGGAAATAGATTGCAGACTTCCCGACCTTAGTCTGGTTTCATTGAATACTTTTTATATTTTAATGGGATAAATTTAATAATTGAATTTTAATAAAACATGACATTTATTTTTTGATTCATCAATGTCTAATGGTATGTTTATACTTTAAGTCATAGTACAAAACTGTCAGCGGAAGGACACCCACTCAACTGAATAGAATTCACACGATGACTTAAGTTCAATCAGGATGAATATTTTACAATTTTTTTGCAACAAACTTTAACCGTTTTAAAGGTTTGTCTCCTGCCCAATCTCCCCGTTCGGTAACGGCCTCACAACGCAAAATATCAAAACCTGCTTGTGTGAAATTTTGGATAAGTTGGTCTTCTGTACATCCCCAAAAACCGGGATTTTCCCAGTTCTCAAGATAAAAATCGCGGTGTCCCATTTCATAAACAACAAGGCCACCTTTTTTTATCGATGCTGCTACTGTTGGAATAAAATCATCGTTGGCAATGCAACCTCCGCAAATAACATCGACATAACAAAGCACCACAAGATCCCATTTGTAAATACCAAAGTCGAAATCATCTCTCGATGCATGGACGGTATTTATATCCAGTTTCATTTTTTTTGCTCTTTTCTGAATTGAACGTAGAGCTTCGCTGGCTATGTCGAATCCAGTAACATTCCATCCTTTTTGAGCCAAATAAATGGCATTTCTTCCTTCTCCTGTTGCTACATCCAATGCTGTTCCTGGGCCTAAATTTTTAATGGTTTCCACCAGTAGTTTATTTGGCTCAAGATCAAACCCATCCTGTTTTAGCGTATTGTTCCAGTTTTCTTGATTTTGTCCATATTTTAGGTTCGGAGTGTTCTGTGCGATTAGCTGTTCGTTAATAAAAGATAGGATTATAAAAAGTAATAGAATATATTTAAATATTAACGTTTTCATGATTTCCAGTTGAGATGCATTTGAATTGTTTTTTTGAAAATATTCAATTTTAAAAGAAACAGAAATATTTAATAGAACATTTGCATTGTAAGTATTTTAATTGCTGTAAGAGACGACTAAACTTCAGTCTGTTTATAATTGAAATTTTCTATTATAAATTGATTTTTTTGTTTACATTTTTTATAAAATGCCCTCACTTGACAGTGAGGGCAAGATTAAATTGTGTGGTATGGACAAGGTGTTATTTTGTTGAACTTCCTAAGTTTTCTTTCAATATAAGTTATTGAGTAATAACTATTCAAAACTACTAAATATGAGGAGTTGACTATTGAAGAACTGTTTCAATTGATTGTCGTATTGTTTCAAACCTTTACTTATTGTCTCAAACGGCTTCGATTGTCAGGAATAGAAGCATATTAAAATAAAAAAATGCTTATGGTTCAAACGTAAGCATTCGGTCAACTGCGTTGTATTCTCAGAGTTTCTATAAAACATTCATA
>CAYZBC010000424.1:0-4057 GCA_964476535.1 uncultured Maribellus sp. | reverse complement strand
GAAAGCCTCTCCCTGCTAGTGTTTGCTAGCGGGGCGGGCTATTCGATTATGCGCTGGTTTTAATTTTTTTTATATGGATATCTCAATTGTTTTATTAATGTTTCAATTGAAATATCACTAGAGTTTTTATTTTCAAGAAATGCAATCCCAAATAAGTCGTTTTGAAAATTTTTATCTTTCAAATATTTGTTGTTGTTTTCAATAAATAATTTTATCTCATCACTTTCAACTTGCTCCCGTTGGTATTTAGTGCAAATTTGAGCAATATCTGAAATTGCTTTAATAACATCTTTTTCAATTGCATCTGGTTTTAAAATCAAATCTATAATGTCAGTTGTTATATTTTCAACTAAGTGAACTTGGAATCTAATCTGTTCATGTAATAATGAAATATAGTCAATCCTTTTTTGTAGTCGGTCTTTTTTAGTTTCTATTATTGAGTGTAACACTCTTAAATTTTTTAAATAGAGATTTTGAAAACCGTATAAACAAGATTTTTCATCTTCGATGGTTTCATCGTCATTGAGAAATGCTTTAAATTTATTTTTTATACTATTGTCCACTATCTGAAAAACACTATTAAATGAGTTACAGTTAATGTCATGCATAAACTTGTTTCTAAAAATCATCAATAAGTCCAGATTGAAATTATCTTCTTTGGAAAGAAGTTGTAAGTCAAATAATAAATCTATTTTGTTTTTAAATGTAATACTTGGTTTTTTACCAAATAATCTTGTTTTTACATTTTTATCTGTGATGCCTGAGGAAAGAACGATTACTATATCTACAGCATCTTCAATGTTTAAGGAACATTCAAGTATCTGGCTTCTTAAATTAAGATTTATATCCATGTTTTTATGATTTAATCATACTACAGAGTTGCGAACATTAACTTGCGCATAACGGTTCGTGTAAGTGTAGTGCGGGATTGAAAGTGATGAACTTTCAATTCTGCACGGAGCCAATTCGTTTATTCATAATTTCAAATTTTCCGTCAATCGTCAAAGACGAATTGGCGGTGTTGCAACGAAGAACTGCGGTTGAATTACCCGCTGAAACCCGCATTACATTTACATTTTGTTAGCGGTTCGGCTTTTATTCAAATAGTCCATTCATCTCTTTAAATACTTTCTCAAAATTATCAAGAGTTTGAGGAGTGAAATTAGTCTTGTCAATACTTACTTTTACAAGTTCATTGGCAGGTCTATAATGATTAAATCTTTCCACTTCCAAATGTTTATTTATTTGAATTATTATTTGATTAATGCCCGAATTTAAATCTGACAACTCAATGTTTTTGTGTTCTTGAAATGCAGAATTGAAGAGTTTTAGATAATCCTCTTTTGAAAATAAGTCTTCTAAATCAGCCTTGTTATACGAGTCTAAAAATTCATCAAAAAATCTAATCTTATTTTTTTGAATTATTTTTCCTGCTATCATATTGTCCATTTTCGCCTTACCTTTTGCATCTGTGTACGAATCAAGGAGACAAGCCATTTCTAACCTTGAACCTCTAAGAAGTGAAATGAAAGTTGCAACTTTCTCTAAACCACCAGTTGGAACAATCGTTATATCTGAGCGGAGACCAATCCTATTATCTGCTTCTAAAATCCCAGAGATTGCAGTTAAAATAATTAAATCAGAAACCCCCTCTACTAAAAGATTTTTCTTGCTTACGAATAGATTTTGAGCAATATCATAACCTAAAGCAGCTTGAAGTGGAAAAAGTGTATTTGGGTCTTTTTCTTGAATACTGTCAGAAACAATTGAACCTTTATCAGTTTCTAAAACTGTTCTTACTCGATTTAACTTCTCAGAAGAAATCATAAATGGAGAATGTGTTGTAAAAACAATTTGATAATCTTCCGATAAATCGTCTAAAAACCTTAATAAATCGGCTTGCGCAGAAGCGTGAAGATTTAAACCTGGTTCATCAAGCAATAGAATGTAATTTGAACTATTGTCTTCTTGAATTTTTTTAAACCATACAAGAAATGAGAAAAACCAATTGAATCCTTTACTTCTGTTTTTAAGAGGGAGTGAAATCCCTTTGCTTTTTACGCGAATATCTAAAATGTGCTCAACAATTCTCTTGTTATTTTGGGGGTCGGTTTGCTCTTTCTTATCGATTCGAAAAGTAATGTGGAGATTTTGATTTGTTTTCCAATATTTGAATAATTCAGCAGAAATAATTGCTTCAGTTGCTTCCAATTCTGCAATAAAATCTTCGAAGTCAGTAGCCTTTAATAATTCGGTGGTATTAATATCTGCCAATTCAAATAATGCCTTTGCTGTTTTGTATTCATTGTCTTCTAATTTATTCTGTTGAAGCTTTTCAATACTAATCCTTGAAGGCAGAAGAAAATATTCATCGTAGTATAAAAATTTAGGGAGATTTGTATCCAAATAGATACGAGCAATATATTCTTCAATTGGATTATCAAATGACCATTTAAATTCAAAGTATTTTTTTAATTCCTTAAAGCTTTCAACATAATTTTCATCTTTGTAGGAAATAGACAATTCTTCAAATTCTTTTAGCGATTTTATTTTTCTCAGTTTCTCACTTGTGGCATTACTGGCTATATTTAGTTCTTTAGTCTTAAATTCAATGAACTTGTTAAAATCAACTGAAAGCCTCTCAAATGTTCTCTTGCTATTGTTGAACTTTGTTGTTATTGAAAACTCCTTAGATTTTAACACACCTTCTCCAATATCATCTGATATTTTTTCAATAAGCCATTCGGGAATTTCATAAGTGCAAGTTATCGCTTTTGGGTTTTCTCCACTTTTGTCGATTTTCTTTTTTTCTCTTCTCGGATAGTCGTGTGTTAGGTTAAACTTGAAAAGTTCATCATCTTGAAAATAATTGGTTTTGGCAATTGCTTCTAAAGCTGATGTTTTTCCAGATTCATTCATTCCAACAAGAATTGTTATGTCTTTATCCAAATCAAATTTTTGGTTTGTTTCGAATGACTTGTACTTGTGAATTTCTACATTTATAAGTTTCATATTTGGTTATGTTGATTCGTTTTTAAGCTGACCGCTAACGGTTTGTGTATGTGTAGTGCGGGAATGAAAGTGATGAACTTTCAAAACCGCACGTAGCCAATTCGTTTATTCAGTATTTCAAATTTTTCGTCAAGTCGTCAAAGACGAATTGGCGGTGTTGCAACAACGAACCGCAGTTTAATTATCCGCTGAAACCCGCATTACATATGACACGTTGTTGTATGCCGTGATTTATTTTCACAAACTATATTTTCTTCCCTTGATAAAGTTTATTGATGAAATCAATTGAAACTTCTCCATTTAGGTCAAGTGCTTCTGAAAATTTCTCTTCCATCCATAACGCTCCCAATTCACTTAGAATCACATCTCCTTTTTGCATTAATGTGTTTCTTGGGTTAATTTTTTCCTCTCCTCTTTTAAACCTTTTGTATGTACTTTCAAAACTCTCATAATCTAAATCGTTTATCAAGTCATTCATTTTTGGGCACTTTTCCAAAGTTGAGTTTATGTAAATAGGATTTTTTACTCGCACTAATATTGGCCAATCTTCTAGCCAAGGTATATGTTTTATATCTTCTGAATCTGCGACATCCCTTGTGTCATTGTGTTGTACCGTTTCTGCTTTTCCAAAAATAGCATAATCATGTGTATTTGTCATTATTGCCATAAATACAACATCTCCGTTTTTATATCTTCTAGGTCTAGAATCTTTCTTATTTCTTGAAAACGATAAAGCAAAATGACTACAACCACCTTTTATTTCTACTGTAACTTTTTGACTCAAATCTATTCTATAATCATTTGTTCCAAAAAACTTAATAAAGTATCGCCTGTTTTGAAGTGTTTTATCTATCGATGATATTCCATAATCAGGGAGGGTATCATTATGTTCCCGGACAGGTTTTGACATTTTTATTTCCGTTTTCCATTTTTCAACACTCTCTATGTTTAATAATTGGGGGTCAATACTCCAAAGGTAATTGAAGTAATTTAGAGACTCTGTAACGGTACTTGCTTCATTTGACAAAACACCAAATTCTTTATT
>CAYZBC010000423.1:0-4060 GCA_964476535.1 uncultured Maribellus sp. | reverse complement strand
ACAACTCTTTAATACGGTCGATGGCAAGTTGCTCGGTCATATCAACAAACTGGCAGCCTCCATAATATCTTTTACCAGGATAACCCTCAGCGTATTTGTTTGTCATTACCGAACCCATGGCTTCCATAACCTGGTCGCTCACGAAATTCTCTGAGGCAATTAATTCAATTCCACCCAATTGGCGTTCGCGTTCTTTTTGAATAATATCAAAAACTAAAGTATCTCTCTTCATCTCAGTATATTCTTAAAATTTAAAAACTCAAAGTTAATATATTTTAATCCAGTCGTTTGTTGATAAAGTGCCGAAAAAGCTATTATTTTTGAACAATTAATCTTTAAGTACAGAGAAGCAAGTATTTAATTATGAGTTTTTGAAAAACTGCTAAATTGACGAATTGTAAATTTGCGATTGAATACTGACAATTGAGACTTAAGATTATTACTATAAACTGCGATTGAAATTTTTTAAAATATGAACGAAAAAACTAAAATACGCCCTCCATTTTTAAGCGCCCTTTGCATTTTAACTTTTATCGGAAGTACAATCGGATTTATTGGTTATTTTATGGCTTCCCTCTTTTTTGAAAAAACTTCAGAATTAATAATTGAATATTCATCGTGGCATTCAGTTGACGCAATTTCACCACTCTATTTTACCATTTTTATGACTCTGTTTGCTTTGTCGTTAACGGGGGCAATTCGTATGTGGAAATTTCATAAAGATGGATTTTACATTTATGCCTTTTCTCAGCTGATTATTCTTTTTCTTCCAACTATTTGGATCGACTGGAATGCATTCTCGGAAACAAATGCAATTATTACAGGTATTTTTGTAGTAGGATACGGTATAAACTGGAAGTCTTTGAGATTTAATACGTAACTTTAGTGCGAATTAAAACAGTGCATTTTTATATTACAGTTCAATAATTTCCCCATATTGAATTGTTATAAAATGAATAAAATGTCAGTAAGAATAATAAAATATTTATTAACTAAAATCATAAAAAGATGGGAAAGTCAAATGTTTCAAGACGGCAGTTTGTAAAAGGATTAGCAGGTACCACTGCCGGGGTTGCCATATTCGGAAGCAGTCTGGGTATGTCTGCAAAAAGTTATTCAGGAATAATAGGTGCAAACGAACGAATTAATATCGGTGTTGTAGGTTGCGGCGGTATGGCAAATACCCACATGGAGGCTTTATTAAAAATGAAAAAATCTGACAATGTAAATATTGCTGCAGTTTGCGATGTTTACACAAATAGGTTAGATAAAGCAAAAGAATTAACAAAAGCCCCGGGTTTCAAAAACTATCAGGAAGTTTTAAAAAATAAAAATATTGATTATGTGCTTATTGCCACACCTGAACATTGGCATTACCAAATGACACTAGATGCTATTGATGCAGGAAAGCACATTTATGTTGAAAAACCAATGACACATACCGTTGAACAAGCGAAACATATAACGGAGAAAATTGCATCGACAAAACTTAAATTGCAAGTTGGGGTGCAAGGTATGTCAGACGATTCATATGAGACCGCACATAAAATGATTCAGGATGATGCACTTGGAAAAGTTGTCATGGCACACATCGATTATTCCAGGAATTACCCTAATGATTTCTGGGCTTACCCAGTTGATACTGATGCCAAACCCGGAGTTAATCTCGATTGGGAAGCATGGCTCGGCCCTGCACCAAACCGCCCTTGGGACCCTCTAAGATATTTTCAGTGGAGAAGGTATTGGGATTACTCAGGAGGAATTGCAACAGACCTGTTTATTCACCGGTTGACAAGGATCATCAAATCAGTAGGATTAAATTTCCCGGAATACGTTGTTGCTACCGGTGGTAAATGGAATTTTGTCGATAGTGTAGCCGAGATACCTGACACTTTTAACATGATGTTAGATTACCCGGAGAAAACTACTGTAATGCTCGTTTCTTCGCTGGCGAATGATACACCGATCCGACACTTTATAAGAGGGCACAAAGCAACTCTGGAATTTACGAAAGGTGGATTCACAATAACACCACAGGAACAATCAACCCAAGCCGTTATCAGTGGCACGGGTGAAGAGGCAAAAAAAGGAGAGGTTTTTACCTATAATAAAACCGGAGCTGAAGATGTTACTTTACATCACCGGAATTTGCAAAATGCGATCAGGGAAAATGAACCTTTAAAATGTGATCATAACCTGGGTTTTTATGGAGTTGTTGCATGTATGATGGGCGTACAATCATTACGTCAAAGAAAATACCTTAATTGGGATGCAAATAGCAAAACAGTTATTGAAAGCTAAAAATGTACCTTACAAATAATACCGATTAGCCAACAAAATATTGCATACCTGCCTGCCGTCAGGCAGGTTTTCTCTACGTTCAATCTGCTTCACGAAAAACTCGGGACAAGCACTTTGTTGGTATATCGGTATTAACTCCCGAATCAGATTCGGACGAGCTTTTGTAAATTCAAAATTTGCGATGCGGCATTTTGAATAATAAATAGTAGAAGTTAATTAATGCTGCATAAATTAAGTAGTATCGGGAATTAATTTTCATATAAATTCCTTGTATTAATTTTAATGACAACAATTTTTCTTAAACAACCTAGTGAAACTTGACATATAATTATTAATATTATGACAAAAAACAGTAAAATAATTCAATGTCTAATTTTATTTCTTGGCCTTAATTTTATCGGGGTTGCCCAAGTATCAACTTCGTTGAAACTAGATAAAAACATGGCCTTAAAAGAGGCTGATGATAATGGAATTATATGGTTTAATGCAAAGGAACAACCATTTAGTTTAGTAGGATTTGAATGGGTAAATCAAGATAATATTTACAGAAGACTACCTGTTCAACCCAATTGGGAAATTAGAGATGCAGTTGATCAACTTGCAAATCATACGGCCGGCGGACAAGTTCGATTTAGTACAGACAGCAAAAGGATATTGGTGAAGGTTGAACTTAGGGAAAAATCGGGGATGTACCACATGCCTGCCACCGGGCAAAGTGGGTTCGACCTTTATTTGCAGGATAAAGGAGTTCAAAGATATCTTAAAACTACCCGGTTTTCAAGCGACAGCACCCGATATCAGGTTGAACTTTTTAATGTTGACCAAAAACAACTTAGAAATTTCACTCTTAATTTTCCACTTTATAATGGTGTAAATTCGGTGCAAATTGGTCTTGATTACGAATCAGAAATAATGCCACCACCCTCTTTCTCATTTCCAGGAAAATTTGTTATTTATGGCACTTCCATTACTCAGGGTGGTTGTGTTTCAAGGCCAGGCATGGCTTACTCGAATATTATTAGCCGCAAATTAGATGCACAATTTGTAAATCTTGGGTTTTCGGGAAATGGGAGAGGCGAACCGGCTTTGGCCCATTTGATTAATCAAATTTCTGATGTTAGTTTTATTGTACTTGATTATGAAGCCAATGCAAGTAAAACAATAGTTAACACGCTCGATCCTTTTATTACAATTTTAAGAAAGAAACATCCTGATACTCCCATATTAGTGATGTCGAAAACAAGATATGCCAGCGCTTCTGAAGGCTCATCAAGTTATGAAAGTTTAATATCTAACAGAGATTTTCAGAAAAAACTGGTTGATGAAAAGAAAACTGCCGGAGATAAAAACATATATTTTCTCGATGGTTCCACGGTACTCGGCACTGATTATTATGAATGCACAGTTGATGGCGTCCATCCTTCGGATTTGGGATCGAAAAAGATTGCAGATGCCTTGGTTATTGCAATTAAAGAAATTCTGAAATAATAATTCACGTTAAGCAACAAAATTCTAATTTAAAATTTAATGACTGTGCGAATCGTTACCAAATCCGTAAATTTATTCTCCCCGGTTCCCAAGCCTAAACAGGGTCAGGATAAACGAATTGATATTCAGAATAAAGAATAAAAAGTATCCGTCAGACGAAAGATAACCCAGAAGTAACGAATTAAAATATTACTTTACTTCTCTGCCACGAACTCCCCTTCCATCGAAAAATCGGTAGCAGAAGTAACTTTTACATGTACAAATTGCCCGA
>CAYZBC010000422.1:0-4074 GCA_964476535.1 uncultured Maribellus sp. | reverse complement strand
TAAAACGAATGATTTTCCCATAAGTAATTGACAATCAAATTTATCAGAAAAAATACGGGAGATGATGAGATACCCCATTTAATTAATTTACGAGCAGAATATTTCATTTTCAATTAATTTTTATAGAAAATATAATTAGAAGAGACTATGCAGTTCATAGTCTCTTCTAATTGATCTTACTGATAATAACCCGGATTCTGTTCTAATTTAGCATTTGTATTTGCTTCAATAGCTGAAAAAGGTATCGGCCAAAGTTCATGGTACGGTTGTATTTCATCTGCATTAGTGGAATAACCTGAAAGATTACTCGATGGTTGGCATTTCAAAATTCTTTCATCTAGTTTACCCATCCTCATCAACGTCAATCTTCTTTTTTCTTCGATACCCAACTCTCTCATTCTTTCATCAAGAATATAGTCAATTGTTATATCACCGGGTTCTGCCTCAGAAGCGTCGGCCCTGTTTCGAATAATATTAATATCTCCGGCGGCATTTATTGGATCTCCATTTCGCAGATAAGCCTCCGCCCGTAACAAATAAGTTTCAGCAAGCCTAAACATATACTGGTCGGCATAGGTAACACCAGCTGAGGTTTTAAGAAGCTGGATTTCTTTATCCTCATATAAAGCATCGGGATGATCTCCAGGAGTAGTAATTTTTGCCTGAAATGCAAAAAGTTCCCTGGTCGGCACACTTATTCCCTCAGGGGGATCTTCGGTAGAGATGGTTTGACCGTACCATGGATGCGACGGATTATCACACTCGAATTCACGGATAAAATTGTATTTTGAATTTCTTATATCATTATTAAAATCGGATTCCCATATGGTGTTTGTATAATATTTTAGATTCATCGACTCTGCTATTCCTCTTCCGCCGGTATTGTTTGAAGTAGGATAACGTATTGGATTGCTCTCACCTCCAAGTATCAGACCGGCTAAATAAGGACCATTGATTCTTTCTAACCGGAATCCGCCATTTTTACTGCTCGAAACAGTACTTCCGCCAGGAACATCAGTTTCAAACTGCATCACCCAAATGCCCTCTGTATTTCCACTCGTGCGGTTTTGGTTTCCTTTTTGAAACAAATCCCAGTAAACATCACCCGGCACATTGATTCTTCTTCCAAACCGCTCAGTCATCAAGGCTGTTGAAGGATTATCTATAACATCCGTAGCGGCCGCTATTGCCTTGTCATATTGTTCGTTTGCAATATATACCTCCGCCAATAAATGACTTGCTGCCAAACTACTTACCTCTCCATCTCTTACCTGGGATATTCCGGGTAGATTCTCGGAAGCAAATTCCAAATCGGCAATCACCTGACCATAAACCTCTTTTCGTGAAGATCTGGTAAAATCTGTTTTAACAGTGGTGACCTCTTCTAATATTAATGGTACACCGCCAAAAAGATACGTGAGTGTGCGATAGGCCATTCCCCTGAAAAATTTAGCTTTTGCTTCAATAAGAATTTTATCGTTTTTACCTAGCCCGGACAATTCAAACCGAGATAAAATTGTATTGCTCTCTGCAACAATTTTATACAAATGATTCCAGTGATATGTCGGCATAGCTCCTGTCGGGTCGAGTGTAGCATTATAGTCTCCAAACCCTTTGGAGTCATTCAGAGAAAGTGTCAGATCGGTACCCATATAGTGCATTGCCGGCATCCATTGCTTGCCGGCATCGTGATAGAGATAAAACTCATACCTGATTAAATTGTATAAATTATTGATAGAGGCATCGAAATCTTCTAGTGTTTCAAAAGCATTATTTGTAGTTAAAAAATCAAGTGGTTTTTCATCAAGAAAATCGGAACTGCAGGAAGATAAAACTCCAACAATAACAAAAAATACTTTAAATTTTAATAATGTTTTCATAATTAATATTTTAAAATGTTATATTCAACCCCAAAGAATAGCTTTTAAGAACAGGCATTGCACCATTAGGATTAATACCTTGCCCCGTTTCAGGATCCCAACCAACCCATTTTGTCCAGGTTGCCAGATTTTTTCCACTTACATACACACTTAAATCTTCAATGTTCAAATTGTTTAAAAAGTTAGGATTAAAATTATATTTAAGTGAAATATCTTGAAGTCTTACGAAGCTTCTGTCAGCATATATTATAGGCTCAATACCTCCAGAACTAAACGGATGCCTGTAATCAGCATCCGGATTTGAAGGTGTCCAAAAATCAAATTCTTTATAGAAGTTATATCTTGTTGGATTGTCCGGAACACTTGCCAGAATACTTCCTGGCGGCATATTAGCTCCCATATACCCGTCCTTTCCACCCTGAATGGAATTAATAAGTACATTAAGAGTCAAATTTTTGTATGCGAGTGAATTGAATAAACTAAATCGGAACGCAGGTTCTTCCCTGCCGAGAATAACTCTGTCCTCCGGAGACAATTCACCATCATCATTCCGGTCTACTATTCTCGGACTTCCAACCGGATAGGCTGCAGGTCTTTCATCTCCTATCTGATAAAATCCATCCAGTTCATAACCATATACTGTCCCGATAGATTCTCCGATAAACAGATTACTCGCAACCAGATCGTCCTCTTGTCCATCTTCATTAGCATCAAGCCCTACCAACTCATTTATTTTATTGACATTTTTCGAAAAGTTCAAAGTAGCATCTCATCTAAAATCTGCAGATTTAATAATAACTGAATTTAATGAAAATTCGATTCCACTATTTGCTATCTCTCCCAGATTTGTCTGTATTCCTGAAAATCCTGTCATGGTAGGTAATGCCACATTGAATAGAAGATCATTTGTGGTAGTATTATAATATTCAATATTTCCCGACAGTCTGCCTTTAAATATTACAAAATCAGTCCCTATATTAATGCATGAATTTCTTTCCCATTTTAAGTCGCTGTTTCCAATAGTGGAAACTATTTGCCCAAATTCAGTATTTCCTCCATCACCAAAAATGTAGGCAATATTTGGTGTTACCATCGCAAGTGAAGAGTAGCGATTAGTTAAGTTTCCGTTTACTCCATAACTTATTCTTAATTTAAACATATCCAACCAGTTATAATCTAAAAATGATTCTTCGGAGATAATCCAACCGAAGGCCATTGACGGGAAATAACCATATTTATTATTTTCAGAGAATCCTGAAAATCCATCTCTTCTAACAGTTCCTGTCAATAAGTATTTTCCAGCGTATTTGTAATTCACACGCCCCATTTGATAACGTGATGATTCATCCCAGGCACCGGATTGAGTATATTGAAGGTTTCCTTGTTGCAAACTGTTATACCCCAAAGAAAGTCGACTAAAACCATTTGCTTCAGCAGTTGTACTTGAATTTTTTCTTTCAGAGGCACCATATACAAATGTAAGATCCAGATCGTGTTGGGTACCCAATACTTTTGAATATGTCAGAATATTATCGAATGTATAGTCATAATAATTTCTTTCTAATTTGGATGCTGCCCCTGTCAAACCTGCACCAAAGATATTGGCATTATAGTGACTGTAAATCTGGTAATTGTGACCGTAATTAATTCGATAACTCAATCCGTCAATAAACGGAAAATCGATATTAGCATAAAAATTACCGAAAAATGAATTTCTTTTCTCAACGTCATTGCTAACTGAACCGATAAACGGACTTAAATCAACATTTTCATTTGGATTTACAATTAGTTCCCCGTCTTGGTTATAAGGAACCGTTAAGGGACTTTGACGAAATAACTGTCCCATTGAGGGGGTTTCTCCTGAATAATCGCTAAATGCCCCATGAGACTGGACACCGACAAGGAGCCATGGCTTTATTTTAGATTCTAAATTTATCCTTATAGTCTTTCTATCAAAATTATCATTTTTGACAAATCCGTTCTGATCGGTATATCCTCCTGAAAACAAGTAGTTAACAAAATCTGTTTTCCCGGAAATGCTAATCTGGTGTACCATTATAGAACCTGTTTGAGTACCTGCATCAAACCAATCGAAATCAGTGCCGTTTTCATATCCTTCCCATTGAGCGTTATCTAGCGCATTAGTATCTTATTTCTAATATTCTTGTACTATTTGGCAAGAGTTTAATAGTTT
>CAYZBC010000421.1:2650-4075 GCA_964476535.1 uncultured Maribellus sp. | reverse complement strand
CCAAAATTTTACGGAATGACGTTCGTGTGGTATAGTTGAAAATAAGCAATTATTCTTTCAATAAATAAAAAATACGTTTATTCGTAAATTCGTTTAGGTTGAATTTTTCTTTATTAAACCTTTGTTCACAATTAATTGATTTTCCCGTTCAATATTATTTTGGTTTTTTTCAAAAGTTAAAATTCTTGAATTAATGATCTTTTTTTGAAAAAAATGATGTTTCAATTAGCCTCGAAATTTCGAATGTTTTGTCAAAGAATTCTATAAAAACAACTAAATCATCTTTATTTATACAACTATTGCTAAAAGGGTTTAGCATGGAATCCTTGTCCGGCCTGATTTGTAGCGTGCTAAAAGTTTTATAAATAATGTTGATGCAATGTAAATGTATTTTATTGTATCATTAAGTTTCAGGTTAATATTTAATGCAAATTATCCAATATTAAGGAAATGTCGGATTTGTTGTTCACATATCTTTATGCCATCATTCGCTGGAGATTTTTTTGATCCAGAGTATCGATAATTAAAAGAATAATAGAGTGATGAAAAACTATGTTGATTTCTGGTTGTTATACTTTTTTAACTTTTTAGATTTGGCAAGTACAAAATGAAGAAACGATTTCATAGGCTAGGTAAGTTAATTTTAGGGATAAATATTGTTATTCTATTTAATAGTATAAATGCTTTTCCCCAGATTAATCAAGCGTCTCAATTTCCCGATCGGATTATTCTAAATCTTACGGAAGATGCTTCAACATCTATTGCCGTAACATGGAGAACAGATGTTACTGTTTCAGAAGGATATTGTGAATTGCAATTAACACCTGATGGTCGAATCGACCCTTCAGTCAGTAAATCTTTTAAAGCAAAAACTACACCCGTAAAACATGTACACGAGGATGAACCAGTTATTGAGGCAAATCAACATTCATTTGTATTCACCGGTTTAATTCCCGGCAAAAAATACATTTATAGAGTAGGAAGTGAAGGTTTTTGGAGTGAATGGTTAAATTTTGAAACTCCTGTAACCAATAATGAAGAATTTTCGTTTATCTATTTTGGTGATCCGCAAAATGATATTAAATCACAGTGGTCCAGAATGATAAGAAAAGCATATAAAGATGTAGCGGAGTGTTCTTTTATGTTATACGCCGGCGATATAATTAATCATGGAGGTAGCGACGTTGAATGGGATGAGTGGTTCAATGCCGGATCTTTTATTTATGGTTCGGTGCCGCAATTTCTTACTCCTGGTAATCACGATTATATCGATTTGGAATTAGATCCACATTGGGCGACTCAATTCACCCAACCTACCAATGGTCCAAACGGATTAAAAGAAACTTGTTTTTTTGTTGATTATAAAAATTTACGACTGATTTCCATTGACTCGGCAACCGAAGGGGAACTTGAGGATGAAAATGG
>CAYZBC010000421.1:0-2550 GCA_964476535.1 uncultured Maribellus sp. | reverse complement strand
TACGACTGATTTCCATTGACTCGGCAACCGAAGGGGAACTTGAGGATGAAAATGGGAATGACCTAAAAAGCCAGAAAGTTTGGCTAGATTCTATACTTACGGCGAATACAAAAGATTGGGTGATAGTTAACACGCATCTTCCTTTTTATTCGCCCAAAGAGACAAGAGATAATCCAAACCTTAGAAAGCATTTTCAACCAATACTTGAAAAGCACGGTGTGGATTTGGTTTTAACCGGACACGATCATTCTTATGGAAGAGGAATGGCTTCAGATAATCCGGATATAAAACCGTCGATTGTATATGTGGTGTCCGTAAGTGGACCGAAACTCTATGAGGCAGGGAATAAAGATTGGATGCAGCAAAAGGGGAGCTTTTTGCAACTCTACCAGAAAATTCGAATCAAAGACAATGTGCTGGATTACGAAGCTTTTACTGCCAGCGGTGCGCTGTTCGATAAATTTCTTCTGAAGAAACGAAAGAACGGCACGAACAAAATGGTTGAAATGAAACCAAATATGAATTAAATTACTATTTATAAATCAAATTTTAAAATCTTATGAAAAAGAAGATCTTACAAATGCTATTGTTTAGTGTGTTTGCGCTTTTTTCAGGCAGCATTTATGCACAAAACAATGTTAGTGGTGTTGTAACCAGCGATTCAGGTGAACTGCTTCCGGGGGTTACAATTGTAATTAAAGGTACCTCACAAGGTACAGTTTCCGACATTGACGGAAAATTCTCGTTGAGTGTTTCCGATGCGAATGCAACCTTAGTTTTCTCCTTTGTAGGGATGGAAGCACAGGAAGTTGCATTAAATGGAAAAACAAATGTTAATGTTACATTGGCATCAACTTCAATTGGTTTAGACGATGTTGTTGTAACAGCACTTGGAATTTCCAGAGAGAAAAAATCTCTTGGATACTCAGTTGCCGAAGTTGATGGTGAAGCGCTTCAAATGGTTGCACAGGAGAACGTTTTAAATTCACTATCAGGGAAAGTGGCAGGTGTTCAAATTAGTTCTACAGGTGGTGCAGGTTCATCAGTTAGTATGGTAATCCGTGGTGCTTCTTCGTTAACCAGCGATAACCAACCTCTGTTTGTTGTAGATGGTATTCCAATGAATAACACATTGAACAATATTCAGGAAATGGGTAGAGAAAACAAACCAGATTATGGTAATGCGATTTCCGACCTTAACTCACAAGACATTGAGAGTGTCTCTGTTTTGAAAGGCCCAAGTGCAGCAGCCCTTTACGGCTCACGTGCAGGTAACGGTGTGGTATTAATTACTACAAAATCAGGTAAAAAAAGCAATGGATTAGGTGTTACAATTACATCTAATACAGTTGTAGAAACCCCATATAAATTTCTGGAAAAACATTCGCAGTTTGCCAACGGACAACGTCCTTTTACACAAACGGAACGTCCAAACAACGGATTACCGTATTATTCGGTTCCTGTTGGAGATTCGTACTGGGTTGGACCGGAGATGGATAAAGGAATGATGGTTTATCAATGGCCTTATTTTGATGCGAATGGTGAATTGGAAGCTACTCCTTTGGTATCTCATCCTGATAATTTTAAAAACTTTTTCGAAACAGGAGTTACTTCAGAGAATGGATTCTCAATTAACGACGCAAACGAAAAAATGAATTACAGATTGTCATATAACAATATGATGAACAAAGGTATTATACCTAACAGCGATTTGCGTAAGAATTCTTTGAGTTTAAATTCTTCAATTAAATTATTGGATAATTTAAAGGTAAGTTCAAGTGTTAATTTTACTACATCGGGTGCTGATAATCGTCCTTCAACAAGTAATCGGGGTGCAAACCCATTACAGGCATTGTATGATCTGAACCCACATATTGATCTTGCTGATTTAGAAGATTATTGGAGACCGGGACAAGAAGGGATTCAGCAAAATGCGCCTTATTCTCTGGAAGTTAATGGTGATGGAACGTACGGAATTGGTGATGAGATTAACAATCCATATTTCCTGGCTAACGAAGTAAACAACAGTTTTCAAAGGGATAGGGTTTATGGTAATGCTCAACTAGATTGGCAAATTTTACCAGAATTATCATTGATGACCCGTTATACACACGACCAGTTTAATGAAAAACGCGAGACAAAGATTGCTCCAAGTTATTCAAGAGATGCGAACGGTACATACGGCTTAACTAATATGTATAGAAGAGAGCAAAATGCGGATTTCTTGCTTGCCTTTAATAAAAACATCGACGATTTAAGTATCTCAGCTTCTGCTGGTGGTAACTATATGTATCAGTTTGCTGAAAATAATTCAGCACAAACAAAAAACAGAGGCTCAGGTTTAATTGTTCCAGGAGTATATACTCTTGGCAATATTGCCCCTGATAATTTGCTTTATAGCTCTGGTTCATACCAAAAAGGTGTTTACAGTGCATACGGTCTTCTTTCGCTCGGTTACAAAGATGCTCTTTATCTAGATGTGACTGCAAGAAACGATCAGGGCAAACTCATACTTTTATATTTAAGACTTTTAATAAATAGCCCTCATTC
>CAYZBC010000420.1:0-4092 GCA_964476535.1 uncultured Maribellus sp. | reverse complement strand
AAAGAGGTGTGGTAGATATTGAATTTTTCCTTTTCAGAGTAGCTAATATTTATGCTTGATCCACCCTAATTTTTCACTGACCCTAGTTATCTTATTAGTATTACTATCTTCTATCCTAAACTGCCATTTTAAATCAAGTTTTTCTTCAAACACGTTGCTATTAGTAAAGCCTGTTTTTTGATTATTCCCCCTGAATTGAGACCATTCAAAAGCTTTTAACTCTTTTCCAGCATCTATGGCAAATTTGGAATTTGGAAAATTAGATGCAAACTCTTTGTAATATTTATACTGGTGTAATTCTTTTACCTTAAACCAGCGAAGGCTGTCCAACAAAACAAATGCTTCATTTTTGTAGATTGTTTTTGGATTTTCCTTGACGTACTTCTTAACTAATTCAATAGAATTTGAACTTTGGGTTTTTTCCCATTTATTTTTTTGTAGAACAGGTTTAAGTACAAATAAAAATAAAAACGTTCAAAGGAGGACAACTGCAACAAAGATTGCAATCCATTTTGTTTTTTTATTCTTTTTTTCGTGAATATCTTTTTGTTTTTTAAAGTATTCCTTTGATGTAAAAGGAGTACCTGTTATTTTGAGTCCACAATAACCACAAAAAGCACTGCCTTTATCAATTTCCTTTTTACATTTTGGGCAAATCCACATAAATTAAAATTTAATGGGGTATCTCATCATCTCCCGTATTTTTTCTGATAAATTTGATAGTCAATTACTTATGGGAAAATCATTCGTTTTAAAAATTGCTGACATTCAACACGTTACGCATTTTACGGGAGAAGATTGCATACCCCATTAAAATTTATTACCACATTTTGAGCAAAATTTGATGTTTATATCCGTTTCTTCGTGCCCGCACTTTTCGCAAGCAACACTTCTAAATTTTGTCCCTACAATTCTTTTTTTACATTCGGGACAATCTTCAGTTTGGTTTGAAATAATCTTTTTACAATGAGGACAGAATACTTCCTTTTCTTCCTTTGGTGGTTGAAAAGTATTTTTAAAAACAGTATCAACAAAATCCTTTTTCTCCGAAACTACAACACTTTCTTGTTTTAGCAATTGTTTAAGTAAACTGTTTTGTTCTCGTTGTAAATTTATTCTTTCATTAATTTTCCAGTACCAACACATAACTTCTCTCAGGATCAAAAATATCAATATGAATACAATTAGTCCGACAATGATCCCACCAATAATTCCATCCATTTGTAATAAAATTAGTCCGATAGTACTGGCACCAATAATGTAACTTCCCATTTGTATTTAATTTATGATTATTAATATTAAAAAAATAATTAAGACTATTATAATCGAAGAATAGATAGCTATGGTTTTAACCGTACTTTTGTTTTTTCGAATAAAAAGAAAAAGTAAAACCAAAGCGATTAAAATAATTATAGCTAATTCCATAAATATTTATTTTTATTAGGTAACAGTAAAAATCCTCGGGGCAAACCCACGAGGCATTCATCTGAAAATATTTTTATATCCCGAGGCAAGCCTCGAGGTATTATAATCCTAAATGAAAATAAAAAAATTGAATTAGTTATCATATTATTTTTTTTGTGAAGAATACAGGGTTATAAAGAACAGGAATAGACAAACAAAACCAATAATATGAATTAAGTTCATAACACCATAAAAAACTGAGGTTCCAATTGAATTAATAAAATCTTGTAGTAATCCGAAATTAATCAATGTATAGCAGGCTACTGGTATAATTAAAATAATACAACCAATTGCAGCGATTAAGGTAGTTTTTTTGTAGTTCATAATATTATTAGTTAGTTAGTTAGTTAGTTAGTTAGTTAGTTAGTTAGTTATTAATAGACTTTATAAAGCTAAGTATATTTAGCCATCAATTCTGCATATTTCTGTTACTAATTTTATCTCTTCATTTCGTTCAAATTACTTCTTTGTCCTTTTTTCTATACTTTATAAACAAATACAAGAAAGAAAAGAAAAGAATGAGAGTAAGAAGAATAACATACTGCAATGTTGCAGCACCAGCACTTAACTGTACGTCTTGTGCCCAGACAGGTATATTCTCTGCACTCTGTATAACTTCTTTAAAAAGTTCAATTGTTTTATCGTTTGGTACGTACGATTCGATTTTAACATCATATATCTTGCCAAAAGTAGGTTGTGCTATGGCTCCTCCCAAAAAACCTATTCCCCCCATAATTGCTAACCCTAGCGCACCACTCAATGGTATTTTTGTTGCAACAACACCAAGCATATTTGGCCAGAAATAAGCCACACCAATAGCAAAAACAGTAGCCGATGCAAATAATAATCCACCAGTAGAAATACTCATTAAATACAACCCTATTCCAGTGAAAAATGAAGAAAAAAGCAATACACCAATTCCAGAAAGTTTATGAACTACAGGCCCAGCAACAAAACGTGCAATTGCCATAATTGCTGAAATCCACACTAAAATAAGGATTGCTCCCACTCCTCCATCACCAAAGATATTATTTACAGCATTCTGGAATAACGCAGGAATCCATTGATTGGAGCCCAACTCTGTAGCACCTGTCATTAACATTAAAACTGCCATAAAAATAAAAAGTGGTGAAACTACGGCTTTCAACATATCTTTATATGTAGCACCCAAAGTTACACGCTCTGTATCAGGAAAATTCTGTTTGAAAAACATAAAACCATATCCTAAAGTTGGAATTAACATTACTGCTGTTTGCACTCTCCATCCGATACCTGCTTTATTCAAAAAGAATACAACCAGTCCACCAATCACAATTCCTGCAGGAAACCACATATGAAAACGGTTAAGCTTCACAGTTTTCTTCTCCGGATATATCGCGGTAATTAACGGATTACATGCTGCCTCAACGCTGCCATTTGCAATACCAATAAACATTGTTGAGAAGAAAAGTGTCCAAAATCCTTGAGCAAAAACAGTCATCATTAATCCAAGAATATGGCCAACAAATGCGATAGCAATTACCTTTCCAATCCCTAAAACATCAATTAGTGGTCCCAATAAAACCATAGCTAAAGTGAATCCCCAAAAAGCAGCTCCAACAATCCAACCAACTTGTGCACCCGTTAAATTGAATTCCTCCATCCAAGGTGTTATAAATCCACCTCGAGTACCAAATGAAATAGCAGTTACAACTAACGCTAAACAACTGGCGTTAAACAATAAAGTGTTATTAATTTTGCTCATAAAGTTCAGTTTTAAATGAAATATTAATTATTAGTTTGATTTTGATAAATATTCTATCGCTTGTAATATTAGTTTTCTATAATCAGCTTCCACATAAGTTCGTTTATCGTGGCCTGGCTGCAGATATATTATTTCCGATGCATTGTAGTGATTCTCCCATGCAATTACCTCCATACTTTTTGGGTGCCGGGTTTTTAACAACGGAATAACTTCATCTGAAACCCGCACATTACCATAAACTTCGTCGAAAAAACGTAAGTCGCGAAGACCTTTTGTAACGGGTGTGTAAGTCTCAACTTTACTGTAAACCCAAACATCATGGTCGTATGTCGAAAGTAGTTCTTCCGGAACATCTTTGCCTTTTTCAAAATATTTGCCGCCAATTATTTTCTCAAACTCAGGCCAGTTTTGGTAAGATGCAATGGAATGATGTAAAAACAAAAATGGCTTTCCCTGTTCTGTTAATTTTAAATACGCAGCTTTTTCTTTCTCTGAAATGGTTTTCCACATGTCGTAAAAGACCAAAACATCGAAGTCCTGTGCCAAATCTTTCACCAGTTTTTCGTTGGCTTTTGGTTGACTAAAATGTACGTATTCAATCCCATCCAACTCATCAAACAACTCGAAAAACTGAATAGTATCGAAAGCATGACCACCCGTAACCAGCATTATTTTAATAGGTTGTGCATTTATTAAAAACCCGGAAAATAAAAAGAAGAGCATCAAAAAATATCGTTTCATCTGGTTTAGTTTACAATTTCAATGAAAGTTCTTCGAATTTCAAGACACTAAAATTAACAATTTCATTGTTTCAGAAAAGAGCAATTCCATTTTTTATTAAAACAACTTTACTTTCTTTGCGAAACTTGTGCAAATCATATTTC
>CAYZBC010000419.1:0-4116 GCA_964476535.1 uncultured Maribellus sp. | reverse complement strand
TTTCGAGCGATATCTATTATGGTGTCTGTAAAGACCTGATTGAGGAAGTATCAATTCTATTTAACAAACCCCGGTTTTTCCATCTTGGAATGGATGAAGAGACAGCAGCATGTCAGAAAGGAAATGATTATGTGGTTATTCGTCAGAATGATCTCTGGTGGAGCGATTTATATTTCTATATTGCTGAGGTTGAAAAGAATGGGATGCGTCCATGGGTATGGTCGGATTATGCCTGGTACAAACCTGAAATATTCTTTAAGAAAATGCCAAAATCAGTGCTTCAAAGCAACTGGTATTATTGGTCAAATTTTGATGTTAAGACTCTTGAAGATAAAATGAAACCACGTGTACAACTGTATAATGAGCTGGAGGCTCATGGATATGATCAGATTCCTACAGGTACTAATTGGATTATTCCTGAGAATTTCGAGCTGACTGTAGATTATTGTAAAAAAGTAATAGATCCCTCAAGGCTTTCAGGGTTTATGACAGCTCCATGGTTCCCGACCCTTAAACCTTGTCTTGACAAACACATTGAGGCAATTGGACAGGTTGGAAGGGCGATTAAGAAATTTTAGAAGTGGGAAATATATCTATGATTATTAACCAAAGTTTCCTAGTAGATAAAATGGCTGATAAAAATTTCTGCTTTTTTACCTTGTTTTTAAATTAGTTCCGTTTTAGAAGGAGCTTATAACCGAAAAATGAGTTGGCAGTTTTCTATTTTGCTAAGGCTATTTTTTATAATGAATTTTTTAAAACTACTTTTTATAGTGGGCTCAATATTTACAATGTATTCTTTAATAAGGTTTAGTGAAAGGAGCATAGATATTTTTAATTCTTAATTATATTCATAAAAAAATCAAAATTCTTATATAAATGACAAAAAGAAGGGATTTTATCAGGAAGAGCGCAATAGGTGCTGCCGGTATTGCCATTGGCGGAATGGGATTCAGTGCAAAATCGTATGCATCTATCTTAGGTGCTAATGAACGTATTAATATAGTAGTAATTGGTATCCGCGGACGTGGCACTTCTCATATTGATGCATGGTGTAAATTGAGAGACAGCCATAATGTGCGGTTGACAACCCTTTGCGATACCGACGAACAATTTTTTGAGCCCCGTTCCAAAATGGTCGTAGATAAGGGGGGTGAAAAACCATTAACGGAATGGGATATGCGCAAAGTTTTGGACAACAAGGAAATAGATGCAATTTCCTATGCCACACCTAACCATTGGCATGCACTTGGAACAATATGGGCTTGTCAGGCCGGGAAACATGTTTATGTAGAAAAACCGGCCACACATAATGTTTGGGAAGGCCGTAAAATGATTGAGGCAGCACGTAAATATAATAAACGTATACAGGTTGGTTTTCAAAACCGTTCTGACACAAATGTCAAAGAAGCCATTAAATTCCTGCACGATGGCGGTATCGGAAAAGTCTATATGGCACGTGGACTGTGCATAAAACCGAGAGATTCATTTGGAATAGCAAAAGATACTAATCCGCCCGCAACTCTTTATTATGACCGTTGGTTAGGGCCGGCTACATGGCGCGCGTACAATGAAAAACGAAGCCATTATAACTGGCATTGGTTTTGGGACACAGGCAACGGCGATACAGGAAACCAAGGGCCGCATCAATTCGATGTAGCTCGCTGGGGGCTTAACAAAAATGAACATCCAATCTCCATTTATTCTAACGGAGGCGTTTTTGGTATTGATCCTGATGAATGTGCTCAGGAAACACCGAATACTCAAAGTTCGGTATTTAAATACAAAGATGGAACAATGCTTGAATTTGAAACCAGGGGCAGATATTCAAATGGAGAATCGAGCTTGGATACCCGAATTGGAAACATTTTTTACGGTACGGATGGATACCTTGAAATTGATGGTGGAACATGGAAAGCATTCCGTAAAAGGGAGAAAGAACCTTTTGCAGGTTCAAAAACAAAGGCCGGAAGCAATGATGATGTTTCGCTCACCGGGGGAAGTGATACAGCACATTTTTCGAATTTTATTGATGCCATACGTTCCGGGAATAATGAAGACTTGCATTGCGATATTAACGAAGGCTTTTTTTCTTCAGTACTTCCTTTAATGGCAAACATTTCATATCGCCTTCAGCGTGAATTGAAGTTTATGGGCGCAGATATGGATATGGAAAGGGTTATTAACGATCCGGAAGCAAATGCTTTGCTGACCAGAATATATCGTTCCCCTTATGTTGTCCCGGAACAGGTATAGTCAGAAAAAATTAATAAATTAAAGTTTAAATAAAAATGAAACTATTATCAATATCAATTTTAGTGCTAGCAGTTATTTTCTCTGTTTCTTGCAACACAAAAACTGGAAAACAATCGCAGAAAAAGCAGAGGCCACAAATCACTTTTTCTGAAAATAATGGACAAAAAAGTATCGATGTACTGGTCGATGGTAAGTTATTTACTACTTACCGTTGGCCCGATAATATATGCAAACCTGTATTATATCCAGTGTTTACTTCGGAAGGTACAGCTGTAACCCGTGGATTCCCTATAGAGCCAAAAGTTGGGGAGCGTGCAGATCATCCACACCAGATAGGCATGTGGCTAACTTACGGCAATGTAGACGGAAATGATTTTTGGGGCAACGGCTCACATGGACTCGGAACCAGGAATCCCAATGGAGGCGTAATTCTGCATAAAAAGGTAGATAAAATGCAGGATGGTTCTGGAGAAGGAGTGCTGGTTACTTCGGAAAGTTGGACGGACACTAGCGGCGTTGAGTTATTGAAGGAACATACCGAATATCATTTTTTTGCCGAAGACAATATTCGAATTATCGACCGTATTACCACGCTTACAGCCGATGACAAAGATGTGCAGATGCCTGACACCAAGGAAGGTATGTTTGGCATCAGGGTTGCGCGCCAGCTTGAATTGCCCGCACAAGGGGAGATAACACTGTATAGTGTGGACGGGCAACCGGAGAAAGTGAAAGGTATGTCCAACAAGGGGATATCAGGTAATTACAAAAGTAGTAAAGGGGATACTGGATTAGAAGTTTGGGGTACACGCGCTCGGTGGATGGATTTATATGGGAACATTGAAGATGAAAACATTTCGCTGGTCATTTGCGATCATCCGGGAAATAAAAATTACCCCACCTGGTGGCATGCACGTGGGTACGGGCTTTTTGCGGCCAATCCCCTGGGGGCAAAAGACTTCACAAAAGGGAGCAAAGTAGTGAGTTTCTCAATTGCCGCCGGGCAGTATACAACATTCAGATATCGCGTAATTATTAGTTCCGGATTACATTTAACTGATGCAGAAATAAATGCTTACGCAGATGATTTTGAAAAAAAATATTAATGATTTTTCGAAATCGGGCCGTAATTTTTTCTACCGATTGTAAAGAAAATATTTGAAATTGACTATTCCTGAGCAAAGCGCACAGAGCGTTTTTGCCAATTCCATTTTGCATTGAAGGACGAAGAGGGAAAAAAGTAATAGGATACAAAATATTAATAGTCACCCATCTTATTATTAAAGAGAAAGTTGCATTTAATTAGCTCAAGACAGACCATCTAAATGATTTTAGAAGAGACTTTTAATAGCTTGTTACAGGCAACAATTAGAAAAATTAACAGCAACATAAACTGCAAAAAAACAAGATCAATTTTTGCTGTACGCTTTAACTACGCACATGAAGCTGCTCTAATCAGTTAAGGACAAAAGAGCACTGCCTTGAGCATGAAAGTGAAAATTTGAAACATCCATCAAAAAGTTGGTGTTCAGGGAGGCCGTAAACTGCAACTATTATTCAGGAAAGATTAGCAAATAATATTTGTAACTAATCAGAGTACAAATTAGCAATAATCCGTAAAGAGTTTACTAGTCCTAAATTATTTTTCAACACGGTGTCAGTTACAGACCTTAAAACAGCAAAGCTAAACGCCCCCTCAGTTGATCTAAATTGTCCTGATACCTTTTGTTTTACTTTTATATTTCTGATTGCCCTTTCAGAGCCATTATTATCAGGGGTGTTTAACGTCTAAACCTATTGGACATATTTTTCTATAAAGCTAAGAGATACTTTTTACAATTTAAAATTATTGATAATGAT
>CAYZBC010000418.1:0-4156 GCA_964476535.1 uncultured Maribellus sp. | reverse complement strand
AACTTATCCTTCAAAATCGAAAATTAGAATACGGGGTTTAGCGAATGCTTACGTTTAATTATTAGGATTCTTATTGTAGTTTATATTCGTCCGAAGAAGAAAAAAGCTTCGGGGAAAATTTCGGAGAAATCAAAGGAAACAAAAACCTCTACACTGCTCTTTTATGCCAACAAATTTTCTAATTTCGACTTCCACTTTTCCCAATCAGGCATTTCTTTGGTTTGTAAATCAATGAACTTTTGAGTGTGGTCGTGATGAATTAAATGGCATAATTCGTGAACGATAACATATTCAATGCAACCTCTTGGTGCTTTTATCAATTCAGGATTTAGTATAATTTTTCCTTTTGGAGTACAGCTGCCCCATCGTGTAGGCATATTCCTAAAAACAATGGACTTTGGTTCAACTTTGTGTTTCTTAAATTTATCAATTAGTGGCATAGCAATATCATAAAACTTGGATTTTGCATGATTCAAATACCATTCTGTTACCAATTCCTTTACTTTTGTTTTGTCTGAAGCTCTAACCTCAATAAATTTCCCTTTTAACTTTACTGATTCCAAATTATTAATCTCTACTTTTAATAAGTATTGCCGT
Organism: uncultured Maribellus sp.; assembly: GCA_964476535.1. Taxonomy (GTDB): domain Bacteria; phylum Bacteroidota; class Bacteroidia; order Bacteroidales; family Prolixibacteraceae; genus Draconibacterium. Next base: position 3,559 of record CAYZBC010000418.1, on the reverse strand, counting down.
CCTAAATACAAATGGGTTTCACCAGCTATATATTTCCTTTTAGGAGTTTTTGGATGAAATGAGAGAAAGAAACTTTGTTGCTTAATTATCCAGGGTGCTTTCTTTGCTAATTTTTCTTTGATTCTATCAATTGAACTATCTACAGGAGCTTTCACCAAAACATCTAAGTCAGGTGTAACAGTTATTCCCAGAGTCTTCCGGTCGGAATATACCACATGGAAATCTATTTGTTTACTGCCGTATTGAATAGAAGTGTTCATTATTTGTAACGGAGTTTTGCAACATCAATACACTTATTGGCTATTTCATCCATTTCGATAAATGCTAAATCTATATTGTATTTATCTCTTACGTCATCAATTAAATAATCCCCGATTTCTATCAAAAGCTTGCCGGTAATATTTGTTTTGTATTGCCAGTCGATAATTGGGGTGTTACTGTCAAAAACCGCATGTTTTATTAATTTGTCAATCTGCAATGCAGTTTGAATAGCAATTTCTGTTTTTACTACATTATCCTGAATTTTATTGCTTAGCGATTCAAGCGTTAAACCATAATAAGCTTTAGCCACATCCATGTCTCTCAATACTTCTGGAATATCACTATCAGTATGCGCCAAAACATTGTCCATAATTTCCTTGACTTTGCTCAAGTATTGTGCTTCATTAATTCTTTTGGCTTCGTAATCGGCAATGGTTTCTTTTAGCATTTGCGAAAATTTCATGTAAAATGCAGGGTCTTCCTCCATTTTTTCAGAAATGTGCTTTGCTGTCCGGCTGGCAATTTTATCTGCTTTGGCTGCTTTCCCGGTAGTATTCTCAACCTCTTGTTGAAACTTATCTTTATCGAAAATATTAACTAACTCAGTGATTGTTTCTACATTTTCGGTGGTAATATGGGTGTCTATTAATTTCTGAATTTGTCCTTCATATTGTTTGTAATCAATTGCATCGGAATATCGTTCTACCACAGCCACACGCAATTTCATAAACATGGACAAATCTTCTTTGTACCGATTAATTGTTTTTTCTTCAACTTCTCTATGAAATTGCATAGAAGAAAGTGCCAATTTTAAAGCTTTGGCAAAGGCAGCTAATTTGTCGTAAAATACAACGCGAATTGCTTTATCTTTTAGCAACAACTGATAGGCTTCTGCATCTCTTTTGTTCTCAACAGATTTAAAAATATCCCATAACTCGGAATGCTTCTGGGGCAGTTTTTTTATTTCTTCATTGATATTTACCAGTGTTCCTTCCAAATCATCTGCATCAAAATCTTCAAACGATGAATACAATAGCAGGGCATCATCAAGGTTTTCAATTACTCCGTAATAATCAACAATGTATCCAAATTCTTTGTCGGGATAAATTCTGTTTACTCTGGCAATTGCTTGTAGTAGTTTATGACTTTGTAAATTACGTGTAAGATACAAGACGGTATTTTTTGGTTCATCAAAACCAGTCAATAATTTATCTACAACAATTATAATCTCAGGGTCTTTCTGGTTTTTAAAGCGGCTGATAATATTCTTTTCGTATATTTTAGAATTGCCGTGTTCGTCCATCATCCGTTTCCAAAACCGGTTAACTTTCTCCGATGATTTTTCATAAGCACTATCTTCTCCTTCTCTTTCATCGATAGATGAAATCAGCACTTCGCTGCTCACAATCCCAATCTCATCCAAAAATTCTTTGTAACGTATTGCATTTACTTTTTTGTCGCAAACCAGTTGTGCTTTAAATGGTGTGCCTTGCCAGTTATCGCGAAAATGCAGACTGATATTCCATGCAATAGCATATATTTTTTGTTCGGCACTGTTTAGCTGGTCGGCTCTGCTAAATTTCTTTTTAAAATCGGCTTTTTGATAATCCGTTAGTGGCTCAGAAACCATCTCGAAGAATGTATCTAAAGGACTTGAATTTACAATTTGTCTTGCCAGTCTTCCTTCGTATAACAAAGGCACTACAGCTTTATCTTCTACTGCCTGGTCAACAGTGTAAGCATCAATTATTCCACCAAATTTTACCGCAGTACTTTTATCTTTCTTGAATAATGGTGTACCCGTCATTGCAATGAAACAAGCATTAGGCAGGGTTTTCTGCATTTCAATATTAAAAATGCCATGCTGGGTTCTATGACCTTCATCCACTAACACAAAAATGTCGTGACTTTCTAAAGGCTGTCGAATTTTCTTCATGGCTGCCGAAAACTTATTGATGATGGTTGTAACAACCGCATCGCTTTTGCTTTCCAATAATTCGACTAAACGTTGCCCTGTAGCTGCATTTTCTGCAAATTTACCGCATTTCCGGAATGTGTCTGTTATCTGTCTGTCTAAATCAGTACGGTCTGTAACTAAAATAATCTTTGGATTTCGAATTGATTTCTCCATGGCAATGGCTTGTGCCAACATTACCATTGTAAGCGATTTTCCACTTCCCTGAGTGTGCCAAACAACTCCTCCCTTACGCTTTCCACCTTCTATTGTAGAAATACGTTTCATGGACTTTTTGATAGCAAAATATTGTTGGTAACGAGCTACTTTTTTTGTCCCATTATCGAATAGTGCGAAACTAAAAACAATGTCTAATAAGCGTTGAGGACTGCACAAACTGTACAAATACTTATCCTGTTCAGTAGTCTGAATTTCATCTTTTTCAAGTGCATCAAAATACTGACTAACATATTTGAATCGGTCTGAAAATAATCTGCTTTTCTGGTCTGGTGATAATGGACTATTCTTTAACTCAGACAATTTGTTTTTATAAACTTGTTCTTCCGCTTCGGTAATAAATTTCTCTTGCCACTTCGACCAGAATTTCTCGGGGGTGGCATTGGTTGCATAAGCTGCTTCTTGTGTTGCAATGCTTAAGGTAAGTTGAGAATATACATACAAATTACGAATGCCATCTTCCTGTTGATTTCTTAAATGTTGACTTATTGCCTGTTTCAAAGGGTCTTTCATATCAGGGCGTTTGCACTCGATAATGCACAGCGGAATACCATTTACAAACAACACCAAATCTGGGCGATAATGCTCTTTACTTGTACTTCGCATTACGCTGAATTCCTCGCTTACATGAAATACATTATTCTCCCAATTTTTCCAATCGATGTATTGCAGCGTGAAACTTTTTTTATCCCCATCAACACTTTGCTCCAGTGCTTTGCCCAGTGTAATTAAATTAAATGCCGACTCGCAGGCGTGAATATAACCTTCGTTCATTGGCAAGTCCTTCAACGCAAGAATTCCACGTTCAATATTGTCGTCGGTAAAAATGCTTGTTTTGTTGGTACTTACCCGAATACTGTTTATCTCCTTCAATTGCTTCCGCAGAACATCCTCTAATAGTACATTCGATGTTTTGTTACCTCGCAATTGCAATGCCTCTTCAGGTGTGAGATATTTATACCCCAATTTTTGCAATAACTGTAAAGCAGGTATTTGGCTGATATGGTCTTCTTTAAAACTTGGTGTATCCATGTTTTTATCTTTTTGGAGAATTCTTTAGTATCTTATTTCTAATATTCTTGTACTATTTGGCAAGAGTTTAATAGT
>CAYZBC010000417.1:0-4172 GCA_964476535.1 uncultured Maribellus sp. | reverse complement strand
TTAATAATTATTGAATCGGATGTTGTCATACAGCCGGAAACATTGCTTAAATTAATTCAAATCCTAAAAACGAAAACAAAACCGGGGATTATTGGAGCAATTACTGTCGACAAATCGGGCGCCTATAATTTTCCATATACATTCGAATGGAAGAAAAGTAATGTAACAAAAGAGACTTCGCATAGCCTTAGTTTCTGCTGTACATTACTTTCAACCGAATTTCTGCAAGATTTTGATTTCGAAATATTATCACAAAAAAAAGACTGGTTTGATGTTTTCATCAGCCGCCAATCGAAGAAACTTGGATATTCCAATTACCTGGCAAAAGGTGTTGAGGTATTACATCTTCCCCATTCGAGCCGCCCCTGGAAGAAATTGAAATATTCGAACCCTTTGCTTTACTATTACAACAAAATTTTTATTAAACGCGACCGAATCTAGTATGTCTCAACGTATATTATACCATCGTTTTAAAATTGCAGGCCACATTTTATTTTGGGTTACAAACATTTTTTTGCTTCTTTTTATATTCTCTTTTTACGAAGAAAAAATCCAATTCAATCAGGCTGTAAAATCCATTGTAACCAATTTAGGTTTTGCCATCGCTGTTTATATAAATCTCTATTATTTAATTCCTCATTTACTAAAACAAAAAAACTACATATTCTATATTTTCTGGCTCATTGTTCTTATTACTTTTTCCAGTTTAATCACTCAATTACTATTTATTTTTCCTCTTCGTAAATTATTGGGAATTACCGATAAATTCACTTCGTTTAATTCATCGTTACACTCTGCCTATTTCTTTGCAACATTGGTTTACGTTGCAACCACATCGTTTTTAAAATTTATAAAAGAATGGTTGGCAATTCAAGATCTAAATCTTAAAATCGTTAAGATTGAACGCCAGAAACTAGAAGCTGAATTAAAAACATTAAAAGGTCAACTCAATCCGCATTTTCTTTTTAACTCATTAAATAATATTTACTCTCTGGCATTGGTAAAATCGGATAAAGTACCAGATCTAATTTTAAAACTATCTGATTTAATGCGACATATAATCTACGAATCGAAAGAGAATTATATTCCAATTGAAAAAGAAATTGAATTTGTAGATAATTTCGTTGCGCTTCAACAAATTAGGATCTCCGACCAATCTATAATTCAATACACTATAAACGGCACGGTTCCCTCCGGGAAAATTGCGCCATTACTATTCGAGCCATTTATAGACAATGCATTTAAACACGGTCTGCCAGGCGTGGAAAATAAAGACTGTATTTCTATCAATTTTAATTTTAATACTCCAGGATATTTGTATTTCAGCATAAAAAATAATTACGAAGATACGGAACACTGGAACAACAAAAATTCCGGAATTGGAATTGAAAATGTAAAACAAAGGTTAAAATACCTCTACAAATTGAAAGAATACGAATTGAAAATAAACAAAGAGAATCAGAAATTTTCGGTTTTACTCAAATTAAAACTAAAATAAAATGGAAGTAAAAGCTCTAATAATCGACGATGAACCGTTGGCACAAAATGTAATTAAACAGTACGCAAATAAAATACCCAACCTTACAATTATCGGTACGTGCAACGATGCCATTTGTGCCTATTCCAAACTTCAGGAAGAACCAGTCGATTTACTATTTCTGGATATTAACATGCCTAAACTTTCGGGGATTTCTTTTTTGAAAAATTTAAAAAATCCACCTTTAGTAATTTTCACAACAGCCTATTCAGAATATGCTTTGGAAGGATTCGAGTTAAACGCTGTCGATTATTTGAAAAAACCATTTTCTTTCGACCGATTTTGCAAAGGGTATTTTCGGGCAGAAGAATTGCTTCACCTTCAGAAAGCATCTCATTCGATTCCCAATAAAGAAACAGAGAATGATTTTCTTTTTATAAAAACAAACAAAAAAACCATTAAAGTAAGGTTCTCCGAAATTTTGTTTATCGAAGGATTAGGAGATTACATTAAAATTAATTTGAAAGATAAAAAATTGGTTGCCAATCTTTCCATGAAAAAGATACACAGCCTTTTGCCGCAAAATAAATTTTATCGCACACATAAATCGTTTATCGTTTCGTTGGATAATATCGATTCAGTTGAAGGAAATATGACTGTTCTTGGAAATTCGAAACTTCCAATTGGAAACAGTTATCGCATTGAATTTATGAAATTTGTAAAAAATTATCTAGCTGAGTAACTTAAAAAATAAAACCTTGTTCTTTAATCGTTTCCAACATTTTGGCTGAGAAGAATTCATTGTCAGCCCTTTTATAACGTACATCGGTAAAAACCTGAGCTAAATATTTCAAACCATTTTCTTTAATAAAATTTTTAGACGATTCTAAGCCCTCTTTAACTGAATACAAATCCACGATTTCCTCCTCAGAGTAATTGGCATACTTTTCTGAATGAATAATTCCACGTAAAGGAATTCTGTCAGTTAACTCAGGCGACTCGTCAGGATAGCCAATTGCGACTGTTGTAACCGGGAAAGTAAGCTGTGGTAAATTCAAAACTTTAATAATTTCTCTGGCATTATAAGTTGTAGTACCCAGGTAACAAATTCCGAGTCCCGAATTTTCAGCAGCAACACAAACATTTTGTGCAACTAAAAGCGCATCAATCGATGCGGTATAAAAAGATACAAAATTATCATACCCCGGCTTCGCATTGTTTATTTCGCACCATTTCGAAAAACGATTAAAATCGGCAACAAAAGTTAAAAGTACAGATGCCGTTTTAGCAACCAGTTGATTAAAATGCAAGGGTGCCAATTTATCACGTAGTTCCTGTTGCCTGGAAACCACAACACTATACAGCTGCATATTGCCGGTTGTAGAAGCTTTCGTTCCTGAATAGATTATACTTTCAAGTAAAGCATTGCTAACTGCTTTATTTTTGAATTTTCGTATACTAACATGTTTGTTTAATAATTCCATAATTTAAAATTTGCAAAAAAAAAGGGAAGCAAAATGCTTCCCTTTTAATCAATCAACTCGGTATTACTTCTTAATAATCTTAGAAGTTTTGACAACAACGTTGTCAGAATACATACTAACCAGGTACATACCACTTACAAGATTACCTGTTCGGATTTCGTGATTTGGATATTCAACGTCAATAACTCTTTGTCCGGCGATGTTGCTAACAACAACTCTGGTCAATTTATCATTATTGTCTATGAAGATTCTATCATTAAATGGATTAGGATAAACTTTGAATTCAACACCAAACTCTGGGTTAATAGCCGTTGCCCAGTCTTGAGTTTCAAACATCCAATCAGTTACTGCAGAGATTCCGGCAAATTCATTACCAGCTTCGTCTGTAACGAATCCGGCATCAACCATTACATAGTATTTACTATGCTGGTCGAAATTACCATCAAGAGTAACAGTCATTCCATCTATTACAACGTCGGCAACACCAAATGTTGCAAATACAGTTCCGTCTTCGTTGTAAACAGTCAAGCTTCCCATTCCTGCAACTACTTCTTCGTCCATGGTCATAACCAATGCGAAGTTAGTAAGGTCACCCTGGTCTCCTTCAGGAGAAACAGTAGCAACAGTTGGAGCAACGTGGTCGCCAATAGTATAAGTATAAGTTGCACCAGCAAATGCATTGCCAGCAACATCAGTAATATCAGTTGACACTGTTAATGTAACAGTTGCCTTATCCAATGCATTAATTGTGAATTGGAAAGATTGGTTGTCATATACAGGTATTACAGCACCCATAGTTCCACCATCAACGGTGAACGGTGTTGTTCCCAAAACAACCTCTTCGGTAAACGTGATAGTTACGATGAACTCATTAATTGTATCAGTAGCAGTTTCCGGATTAATGTACTCAACCTCTGGTGGCGTATTGTCACCAATTGTGTAAGTCCAAGAATCTGGATTAGCCAAAACATTTTCATTTTGCGAATCATCAGTAATTGTAGCAGCCACAGTTAAAGTAACTGTTGTTTCATCAGCAGCTGAGATATAAGCTAAGTAATTACTGGCATCTACCATTACTACTGAATCAAGCATACCACCCATAACTGAAGTTCCGGCAGCAACACCAACAACCTCTTCCGAGAATGTAAGAGCAACTGCAAACATATTAGTAGTATCCATTGCTGTTTCAGGAGACACCATAACAGTAGGAT
>CAYZBC010000416.1:0-4182 GCA_964476535.1 uncultured Maribellus sp. | reverse complement strand
AGATTTTTTATTTTTGGAAGGAAAACTGTCGCACTTACTAATTGAATTTTCGAAGAATAAAAAAAGATAGATATACTCAAAGTACTTTTCGATTACAATAAATGAATATCTTAGATCAGGAGCAATGAGAGATTTACTTACCTCAGGCATCAGAAAGCTTTCTAACACACTAGAAAAAAAAGTGGCTACAACAAATAGAGTAATCCATTTTACATTTATGTTTATTCGCTCAAAAATATATTTTACGGGTCTATGAAGAAAAAAAAGGGCAACAATTGTTGAGACCAAAAGTGCATAGATCACATTAAAAAACACTTTAACATTTTCAATATTTGATTCAATATCGCCATTGTAATAATTTGACCAAAGAAGCAAAAGTCTGTTGGAGCAGAGAATAAAGTTATAAAAAAATATAAAAAGAATAACTCCACTAAATAACAACACAATCTTCTTTAATTGGAAATTATCCTCATTAATCCTTTGCATTTTTTCTCCCCAATCCTTTCTGTCGCCAAACCTCAACTGTGCAATTGCAAATGCCTCTCCTTCAGTCAAATCTTTTTCCAAAAGTTCATCTATAGAATCAAGAATGTGACTTTTAAATTCTTTTGTGTTAGCGGGAGTTAATTCTTTCTGTGAAAAGTTCGATTCTTCCCACTTTTCAATTGCCTCCTTTAAATTGAACTCGTCTGTGCTGCCCATAGACCTTCTAATATATTTTGCATTAATGCCCAATCCTCTTTTGATTCTTCCAAAGCTACATTTCCCTTTGCTAATACTTTATAATATTTTCTGGGTCTGTCAAATTGTTTCACGTTCCAGTACGATTTAATGTATTTCAAAGCTTCCATCTTTTTTAAAACCGGATAAAGACTCCCCTCTTTCCATACAATCCTTCCCCCGGAAAGCTCTTTAAGCTTTTTCATAATTTCATAACCATATGTATCGTCATCTTGGAGGATTGACAAAATAATTGGAATTGAGGATGCTCCCATCAATTCTTTTGGAATTTTTCTCATAATATTTAATTAAAACAAAATTATTCTCACAACTAGAAGTTCAAAACTATACTAAAACTTCATTATTTATTAAACTTCTCGTACATAAAACTAAATTACGTATAAGACCTTATAATGTTTAAATAATCGGTATAATTTTATCAACCACAAATATAATAACCTCATTCAAAAAAGATAATAGAAACAGTAAAATTATTGGATGAGCGAATAAAATATAAAGCAACTCACATATTTTGAGGTATAACTTTATCAAATAATTTTGTACCCGATTTTACATTTTGCCATTGTTGGCAAGTGAATATTAGTTTTCGCTTGTATAAATAATATGTTCCAAAACCGGCAAATCAATTATTCTTCCAATTTCTCCCGTTTATTTTAGTGACTTTAAGGTCAACCTCACTTGCATTTAGATTACCTGACGGATGATTGGGTAAACTCTGTATTCTGGGACAGAATTAATGATGCACTACTTTACAGAGCCATTTAAAAATAAGTTTTACGTCAAAAAATACCTTACGGCAAGGGTCTGTTTGACTATATTTACAAATACTATGACATACTACTCATGATCACAAAATTTATATTATAAACTGTTTTTATGTATTCATAATATTAATATATGTTAAATATATTAATATGTAAAAACATTATTAATTAATAATTTGTTTTCGAAATAAAACATACTTTATATGGGGTGAAAATTGTTAATCATACTAACTTTTACATTTATAAAACTTTTCATGTTGGTATAATTAAAAAATTAATTTGGATTTAAATCGCAACCATTAATCGCAAAACATACTTTCAGAACTTTAATAATCCCTTTTTTTAAGTGTGATAAATTTTACCCTAGAGTTATTTCGCTAGAACAAACCCATGAGAAAATTTAGAGAAATGAATTTTTTTCATATTCTGGAAAGCCTCCCGCAAGCAAAACCAGATCATTCATTGTTAATAAATGCCTATGAAGAATTTGCGGAATTATTATTTTCGGAAAGTGAGTGTGCCAGTAATTTAACATTATTTTATAATCAACTTTGTTATACTCATGTTGAACTCCAAAGTTTGCATAATGACAGTTTAGCAAATAAAGATACAGAAAATACATCTGCCCAAAGTTATATTAATAAGGTATTATTGCTTATAAATGCTCAGATAAAATTGGTGAAATGGAAAATGAAAATCGGTTATTCACCGCAAAACAAACAAGAAAGGCAAAAGAAAGATAAAATAAAATGGACAGGTACTATTATCGAACTTGTAGAGTTTGGATATGCCTCACTTGAAAGCAAAAGCTTTAATAATGGTGAAATTGAGATTAAAGAATTAATTGATTATTTGAGTAATATGTTTGATTTTGAAGTTAAAGATTGCTACCGTGTTTTTGTTGATATTCGCCATCGAAACGGAGATCGCACATTCTATCTCGATAAGCTTAAAGATAAATTTATACAAAAAATGGAACAGGCAGATAATAGATAGCTAAGATTGACTTATCATTTATTGCAACAATCCACTTTAACCCTTTAAAATATTGGGATTAGCGTACCAGAGCAGAGCTTTGTGAGCTTCATATAATCAAACCAACATCTTCTTTCAATATAAACATTCAAGTATTTTGATATTTTAAAACTTGAAAATCGTATTGCAAGTTTTAAAGAGTCAGAATTTTATCCATCCCCTGAAGTTTTTTAGATAGCTCCTGCATATCATTTCCAATTTTGCTATCAGTAATTCTTGCGTAAATCTGAGTAGTTCGAATACTTGTATGACCAAGCATTTTACTTACTGTTTCCATCGGTACACCTTTTGCCAGTGTAACTGTAGTAGCAAATGTATGTCGGGCAAGATGAAAAGTCAAATTCTTTTCAATGCCACAAACATCGGCAATTTCCTTTAAATAAGAATTTATTCTTTGATTGCTTATCACAGGCAATAACTTACCACCAGAGAGTTTGTTTCTGTATTTCTTTAAAATCATTTTAGGAATATCCAGCATGAGGATATTAGATTGGACATTGGTTTTTTGACGTTTCTTAATAATCCAAAGTTTTCCATCAAACGAAGTTGTGATATCTTCTGCTTTCAAATTCAGAACATCAATATACGCCAGTCCGGTGAAGCACGAAAAAACAAAAATATCCCTAACTTGCTCAAGCCTTTTTATGGCAAACTTCTTTTGCATCATTGCTTCAAGTTCATTTTGTAGTAAATAGCCTCGGTCTGCCTTTTCAAAACGTATTTTAAAACTTACAAACGGGTCGGATTGTAACCAACCATTATTTTTAGCAAGTGTAATAATATGCTTTAACTGTTGAAGATATTTAGCGGTGGTATTTACTCCACAATTATGAACTGAACGCAAGTATGTTTCAAAGTAGCCAACAAAATTATAATTGATTTCCTTTAAGGCAATATCTTTAATTCTGTATTGGTGCATCATAAAATCAGCTAATCGTTTCCTTGTACGTTTGTATTTTTCTACTCCCTCTTCCGTTATATCTTTGTCAATTCGTTTTGACAAATCATCATTATGATTTTTAAAAACCACCAGAAGCATTTGGGTTTTAACTGTTACTCCAAGAAAAGCATTGCGGATTTTTTCTGCTGTAACATGTGTGTCCTGCCATTCTATTTCTCTGTAATGCCTGATAATTGATGCCCTAATGCTTTCCAATGTCGCGTTAAGGTTGTTGGCTTCCATAGTTTTGCCAATGACTTTTCCACTTTTTGTGTCCCATTTATCTGGATTAACATTTAATTTGGAGCTAAATTGCGAGATTTCTCCATCAAGGGTAATCCGAACCATAATGCCTGTTTCCCCTTTTTTGTTTACGTAATTTCTTCTTACATAAAACAAAATTCGAAATGTACTTTTCATAATACTTAAATTTTCGTTACAAAATTAACTTTACTAACTCAATATTAAGCTACTTACAAGAAGACAATATGTGACAGTTCAGAGACTTACGGTCTAAATCGTTACAGAGAATCATTACATTTTTCTGTAACGATTTGGTAACGATTCTTTGTCCGAAATTGGTATTATTTTGTCGTGGTTAGTCGTGATTGGGGCAAAAAAAAATTGCCTAAGATGCTGAATTGTAGTTCATTTCATCTTTTGGCAATTTTTTGTCTTATCTTTCTAGCTCCCCAGGTAGGA
>CAYZBC010000415.1:0-4187 GCA_964476535.1 uncultured Maribellus sp. | reverse complement strand
AAATTGCTTTTGCCGGTTCCTTTTTATATTCAATTTCTGCACCATAAACGTTTGAGGCAATGATCATTAAAATTAAGGGCAATATTTTAAAACACATAGCACACACTCCTTTCAATAAGATAATCTTAAAATTAAGTAGTTCCGTAAAACTTTGTTTTTGAATTTTGCATCCTGAACCTGAGTAAGAAGAATCTACATAAGGACGTAGAAGCAGCTCTATAAGTGTGAAACCACACATTTTCTGTACAAAGTCTCTGATTTTTTTACTCATTTTTCTTCCTCCAATCAAACATAACTCCTAAGGCTTCATGCGGATTGTCTGCGAGCATGTTGTAGATTTTTAAGCATTCATCTGGTTTTGCCACATGTGTGATTAAGTCCTCGGCGGTGAGTTTGCCTTCATTCATAAGTCTGAAGATCAGATTCCGTTCGCGGGATTTTGTCCACCAATAGTAGATATTCCCCTCTACCGGTGTTTTGGGATGGATTGCACCCAAAATTGAGACTTCGCGAAGGTGTACTTCCTCCATAAAATTAAACTTTACTGTACCGCGTGGCGAACCCAAAGCGATCAGCCGTCCGGCCTCACAGGCGAGTTTGACGGCCATGGGATAGACAGCCGGGATGCCAGTTGCCTCAATGACACAGTTTGCACCATCTTCAATACAGATTTTTCGCACGGCATTGACAATATCATTGACCTTTTCCGGGTTGATGCATGTGTCAGCACCACGGTTTTTTGCCTTTTTAATGCGCATATAATTCAAGTCGATGCCAATCACCGGCAAAGCTCCATTGAGTTTTGCAAGCGAGAGAGCAAATTGGCCCACCAGACCCAATCCGATTACAATCACTGCCTCTCCAAGCTCAACTTTTGCCACACGCACACCATGCATCGCAATTGCGGCCATGGTCAAAAGCGATGCCGACTTGCTCGAGACATTTTTCGGAATTTTGGTGATCAGTTTTGTCAAAATACTGTGACTGGCATGGTTACCTTGGCCAGCAACTCGGTCACCAGGTTTAATCTGTGTAACCTTATTTCCGACTTCAAGTACCGTGCCGGCGTTACAGTAGCCTGTAAGACGGGGAAACGTTGGCGGCGGGTCACCAGGTTCGGAACCGTTTATCCAATTCCACAACTCTGTACCGACACTTACAGTTGTGAATTCATTCCGCACGAGTACACCGTTGGCGGCTATGGGTTCGATTTCAAAATTTTCAACTTCAATCTTCCGAAGGCCGGGACAAATCAGGCGACGTCCTTTCATGTTTACTCCTTTAGCGATTATAGTTTAGTTATTCCGATCTCATACTGTTATCTTATTTCATTATATTTATACATCACCAGTTATAAGAAGAGTCAGAATAAAGGTAATGTTTTGCCTCTATATCTTTAAACACTTTCCATTTTGCATGTCCATCCAGATAAAGAATATTGACTCCTGTTGGATTTCCACTCTTAAAATGATTGACGAGAGAGGGTAAATATTCATCTTCCCATGTGTGCACAAGATCACACATTAGCACGGTGGAAGATGAATTAAAGTCTGAGATTTTTGTTGGACCCCAGCTAACAACAATTAGGCTTTCATTACGCAATTCAAATCCACCTCCAATATAACAATAGTCTATGTAGCATTTGCTATAGTCGTCTTTGTCACCATATTGATAGCCTCCACCATATTGATAGCCTCCACTTGGGCAATCAAATATTCGAGGAACATAGCCGTTTACATCTGCAGGGATATAACCGTTATCTACAAAAATTTCTACCCGGCTGTCAAGAGCATCATTGTTCTCTCCGCTGGAGTTGGGACAAGACGCTGCAGGTGGAACCAAACGTCCATCCCAATCCTGTGCATATATTATATGAGCCAAACCTATCTGCTTCAAGTTGTTTAAGCATTTTATCTGTCTTGCTCTTTCTCTTGCTTGATATAATGCCGGCAAGAGCATTGATGCAAGTAGAGCTATGATTGCGATTACAACAAGCAGCTCTATAAGTGTGAAACCACGCATTTTCTGTACAAAGTCTCTGATTTTTTTAATCATTTCTCTTCTTCGTATATTTCCTTTTGCCACAGGAAGCTCTTTTAATTAACTTCGTAGGTATTACCGAAATAAAAGGTTTTACCTTTTTCCCCTCTTGCAAAGAGATTATCTTCTGGTAAGCTAATTTCCCCATCTTCTTCCAATCTACTCTTACCGTAGTCAACGAATAATTAGCTCTTATCTCGGGGAAATCACCAAAACCTATAATACTTATATCATGAGGAACCTCTAATTTAAATTCCTCTATAGCGGATAAAACTCCTTTCATCAAAGAATCACTCGCCATTAATACTGCTGTAGGTGGAGAAGAAAGAGAAAGAAGTTTCTTCATCCCTTCATATCCCCTTCTCCTTGCTGAAGTTGAGGTCTTTTGTTCTTTTTCAATTAATTCAGGGAATAATTTCTTAGAATTATCCTCCAATGCCTTTCTATATCCCTCCTCTCTTATTAAATAATTTGGAGGTTCACAACCTTCGTTATTCATGATAGATAAAAAAGCAATTATTCTATGTCCCAAACTCATTAGATATTTAGTCGCTTTATAAGCTCCACCAAAATTATCAGCCAATATTGCAGGAAATTTCTTGTTTTTCGGAAGGATGTCTACTACTACCAAAGGAACGTTTCTTAATTTACTCCACATCTTTTCCTCTAATAGACAAGGAGAAATAACTCCTCCTAAATTCCTGATAGTCTGTGCTATAACTTCCAAAGAATCAAACATTTGAATGCCCATTGTAATTAAGTTTTGGTTTGCATTTATACATTCTTCTTTAATCCCTTGATAAATAGAAAAATAAGCTCCTCTGGTTAGATTGCGTTCATTCGGCCAGATCATAAAAACAATGGTTTCTTTACTCCCTTCTCTCACAAAATTTCCTTTTCCCCATTCCCTAAAGACTAATCCTTCTCTCTCTAATTCCATAATTGCTCATCTTATCGTGTGTCTATTTACCCCGTATTCCTTAACCAATTGAGATTCGGAAGGAAGTTTATCCCCTGGCTTAAAAACTTTCTTGGAAATCTGCTTTTTAAGCCCTTGCAAAATCTGGTAGTATTTAGGCAGAAGTGGCGAATATTCTTTAACCATTATGTAACTCCTTTACACATCTATACCAGCATAACTAATGTTTTTGTTCTTGTCAATCCCCAAAATCCGACATTGATTTAAGCATGTCTCCAAATTTTATTATTTCTTTCATCCCAATAATTGGATGGCTCTTGAATATAGTTGTTATCATATTTGCAGTAATTGGTATTGTAAAAGCCCTTGCTGGGGAAACATGAAAAATGCCCATTCTCGGCGACTTTGCGCAAAAACAAAGTTTTAAATACCGTCGTTTGCATACCGTATTTTGCTTTTATTACACCAGTTCTTGATAGTGTTCTGAGATTTTGAGAATTCCACCGCTTATAATTCTGATGCCCGTTGGTTTCAAGCACTCCTATGTTCATACCGGGTAAAGACGGAATACTGGCAAGTTTTTTATGCCTGTATGACAAACATGCTCTCTATTCTTTCGGTATCATATCATCAAAATTTATAATATTATTTTCCGCTGCAAACAACATCCATGCAGCATTATCAACTCCAACCAGTGAGTTTAACGCAAAGGTTAGTCTTAGATCAGGATTGTTAGTTATTTTTTTACCATACTCAGGTATCTGAGGAACTAGTTCTTCTAATAGCTCAACAGGATTAGAAAATGCTAGTTCTTTGGCTCGTTTCAGAGCAAATTCCGTCATAGCGAACATCAACGCATTGCCACTTGCCTCAGAATGAGATGAAAACACTGAAGCATCTGACCATAAGACGCTTTGAGTTCCAATACCCAATCCTGTATTGCCCGATGTGCTGGTTAAAAGAGAGGCAGACTGCCATATTCCACTCATATAACCGCCCTTAAATCCAAAAGGCCTGATAAGCTGTTCTCTCTCGAAATTGCAGTTTGCTTTTTCTATTTTAATTTGTTTGGCAGACATTTCTTTCTCTCCTTAAATTTTATAAAAAAGAAGTCTAAAAAAATTAAGACCTTTTCTATGCTTGATGAAATAAGAGATAGAAATTAGTTTTTTTAAATTCCAAAATCTAATTTATTTACTGATTCCTGCCTATGCTGGCGAGTAGATTC
>CAYZBC010000414.1:0-4252 GCA_964476535.1 uncultured Maribellus sp. | reverse complement strand
ACCCCGAGGCAAAGCCTCGAGGAATTCGTTTGATTAAACCAAATCAGGAAAAACCAGTTATCGAGTATTCATAACAATCCAATGCATGTTCCCTTGTAGAAAAACTATAGATTAAAATACTGAGTTACTTCCTTTTTTCTATTAGTAAATCCTTTGCAATTTTTAATTTCCAGGTTTTTTGATTCCCTACGAACATTTATTCTGGAACTGCATTTTGTTCCCAGGGGAAGCATAGTGTTCTCAATCAAAATATCAATCGCATCGTCAATAACAAAGGCTGGCCTACCGTCAGGATTTTCAAATGGAAATTTACAATCGACAAAACTGATATTATTCACATGCCTTAAATACCATGCATATGCAGGAATAGTTCCAACGTGCCGTGGGAATCTTTCATCGTTTTCTGAAGGTTCTATTTCAGCATCTTCAATCGAATGTCCTCCTCTGGCAGTTATTGAAACATTTTTAAAACTGATATTTTCAATTGGAGTTTCAGGTTTACCCCATATCATCGATGATGTTTCCCGGCCCTTGAAATAGGAGTAACAATCGACAGCAGTTATATTATCGAAGGAAATATTTCTAATTGAGCCTCGCTTGTATGTTCCTTTGGGTACTCTTGCAACATCTGATATTTTAATAAAAATGGGTGCAAAAGTCTTTTCTATTTTAATATTTTTATAATGAATATATTCAATAATGCTTCCGTCGTTTGAAGTAATACTTATACCAGCTTTTCCTGCCCGTTTAATTGTAATATTTTCGAAACGGATATTTCGGAACGTAGCAATGGTTTCCGAACCAAACTGTAATCCATTACACCCACTGGCGAGGTAACAATCTTTTACTACAATATTCTCGCTAATCATGGCTTTTCCCATCGACAGGTCGCTGCCAAATTTAATGGCATCGTCACCTCCTGCCGGATAACCATCTTCATAACGGACTGCATCTATGTGGCAATGACTTACCTCTACATTACTGCATTGAGACAGGTTTAATCCATCGCGACTGGTCTTTATGCTAACATTATCAATAAGCATTTCATTGCATCCGGTAGCAAGAATTGCATAATGTCCACCTTCCCTGATATTCAGATTCCGGATTTCCACATTCCTGCATAATTTCAATGCAATACATTTGTCGCCTGTTCCTTTTGGGACTTTACTGCTTCGGGTAAGCATTGAGCCATCCAGAGTTCCAGGGCCATAAATTTTTACATTTTCCAGATTTTTACCCCAAATCAGGGAAGCCTCCCAATGAAAATAAGCTGCATCCATCAATCCCTGATCGTTTGAATTTGGTTCCCAAACATCCATTAATCCAGGCATGGCCTTTAATATTGCTCCCGCATCTAAAACCAATTTGATATTACTTTTAAGATGAATAGAACCCGATGTGTAAATTCCAGAAGGGATAAGAACTGTTCCACCACCTGCTATGCTGCAAGCTTCAATGGTTTTATTAATTGCGGGTGCATCGTTAGCTACACCATTTCCCAGAGCACCAAAATGACGAACATTAAAGACCTTATTAGCTGCCAACTCATTAACCTGTAACGACTTTATTACATCCGACCGTTTTTCTCCGGTATATTTTTCAAAACTTTCCACCATTTCATCCCTGGTTTTTTCTGCATCGATAACAAAATCATTCAGATTTTTCAATGTAAAATCAAAACGATACCTATCCATTTCTCCTTCCAGTGATCTCCATAATTCTACCATGGTTTTCGCCAATTTTACTGCCTCATCCATCCCTCCATAAATATCTTGTATCAATGTTCTCCCAATTGAAAGTTGATAATTATATGGCCGGAATTGAAAAGCAGAAAAAAATTCTTCACCTCTTAAAGGATCTCCATAAATTTGTTGTAATCCAGGCGAATACTGTGCAAGCAATCTATTTTGAAGTTCAGGTGTTGAAGGGCCAATACCGTTTTTGTTTATTGAATATGGCGTTTTGTTTTCTACCATAAATTCATCGCCGGGATCGATCCAAATACCCCTGTATCCACGGTACATGTATAACTTCCGGGCAACATCGTCTGAAAGCAATAAAATATTTTTTATCTTTTCAATAACCTTCGGATCACGATCAAATGTTTGAGAAATCCACTCTTCATAAATTTCATCCAGAGAACGGTTGGGATTCCATGCCAGTCTACCCAGTCCGTAGTAATTAATCATATTCAAAGGTGAATTGGTCCATGCAGGCGAAGGGCTAATCATTGAAACACCCATAATACAATGAACCTCGTGTTTATTCAGGCTCCCGGGACCATCTTTATAGGTATCCTGTTCAAGCCACCATTTCCATTTTTCTACCCACGAACTGGGGAAACTTTTATCAATAACCAATTCAGTACCTCGCAAGGTTTTACTCAAAGCTCCGTCGATGGCTGGAATTGGTGCCGAAAAATCCCAATCACCAGCACTCCCTTTTGGAACCAAAACGACATTGTCTCGAAAGTTACCATTTTCCCGACCAAAAATATCAACAGGAAGTAAATGGCGGTATGGTTCGGTTGTGTATCTTGAATTTCCATAAACAAATCCCCTTACAAGACAAATTCCACCATAGGATTTTAAATTGTCGGCTATCCGGTTAACCATATGCGGACGAGGATCTCCATTTTGCTTTTCCGAACCCATTTTCATCATGTAACCACCAAAATCAGGTACACGCGCATACAATGAATCTGCCGATGCCGGATCCAGCGCAATTAAATAACTTGGACTCCAATACAACTTCATACCATAATCCCGAAAGATTCCGGCAAGTATTTCTACTTCATCCAAATGTTCAAGAAAATTATCACGGTAATCCCAGTTTACTTCACTCGGACAAATGGCATTCCAACCGGCTGAGGCCATCAATCGTACCCAATCGCGAATAAGTTTGGTATCGCCATTTTTTAGTTCTTCCCAGCTAAAAATTGAATTATCACGGCTGCCACCTCTCCATTTGTCACCTAAAAAGCCTCTGAAATAAGACCAATGGTCAACCATACGAATTGAAATTTTGGGATTCTCCAGCACATCCAGATTAGATAAATCATGCCCAAGTTGTAAACGACGGATTAAATCGAATGTACCGAATATAACACCGGCAGGAATTTTACCTGCAATCACCAATACTTTCTCATTGTTAACTTCCAATGATTTGAGAATAAAGCCGTCTTCCTTTATTTGATCTAAGTCGATTCTATCTTTGTGTTTAAATATCCAGGCCGAGGTTTCTGCGGTTCCAATTATTATTTTTGAAGGCGAATCGGTTTGGAGTACAATTGAAGGCGAAAAACCGAACATTTTCTCTATAGCCATTTTTAGCTCCTTTGCCGCGGTTCCTACAGTTGAATTTTGATTATCGGCAACAATATTTTTTAAAATATTTTCTATTGATGAAGTTGAAACAGGATTATATTGCAACCATGCATTGTAAAGTGTACTGTCTTCAGTAATATATTTGAAGGTTTCAACAATTTTATCTGTTGGATTTGTATCCAGACGGTCTTTAAAAATCGACTCTTTAAGCTTATATATTTGCTGAATTTCGGCATCTGAAATAACACGATTGTAAATTCTGAGATCGTCAATGAATCCGGTAAAATCTTCACCAAGTGTAATTTCCGTTAAACCATCTAACTTTAATGGTTCAACATTTACCTCTGAAAGATCTATAACAGCAATTAATTCTCCATCTCTCCATCCAATAATTTGTTTACCCTCGTAATCATAAGAAACCGCAAAATGATGCCATTTTGAATCATGCACAGCCGCCTTCGGATGTCCGTAAAAGGCCCACTCGCGCATGTCGTATTTTGGCCAGTTGTAATCTAAAATTCCTGCGCCATAACTAAATTCCTTTTCTCCTTTAAAACGAACCTGAAGATCGCCACGATAAACTTTAAGCTGAACGGCACCATTATTAAATGAAAGAATATCAGAAGGTTTCCAACCGGCATTCAGCCAAAAACAAAACGTTCCTTTCTTAATTGCTAAAGGCGAATTTTCATTTATCAGGATTTTAACCGGTCCGGTTTCACGTTCTAACCTGATACAGGCTTCATTGTTTTTCAAACGATAAATTTCGGTTCCGTTTAATAATGCGTTGTTCCCATTCCCTGTACAATCTTCAGCAAATTCGCTATTAAATTCCCAACGACCTACAAGTCCTTTAACTACATCAGAACCCTCTGTTGTAAAATTTAATAAGGTAAATAAAATGGAAATAAATAATAATTTAGAAC
>CAYZBC010000413.1:0-4273 GCA_964476535.1 uncultured Maribellus sp. | reverse complement strand
CTCATATTCCATTTTCTGATTTATCTGATAGCCAAGAAATCTTTTTTTCTGTTCAGAAACAAAATTGCCATAAATTTCCAAAAGTTTTTTTCTTTCCACGTCCTGTAAACCCTCCGGGGGAATGCGAAAATCGTATTTATCCAGCGGATGATTTGTATTGGTATACTTAAGTTCACTCATATGTATTTCTCCTCTAGTTAATTTTTCAAAGCACAATTCTTTTGGATTGATTATACCTGAACCAACGGCAAGATTAGTCATCTCTACCGTACACATACACAAAAATATACCCTATAGTATACTATTTTTCAACCACTCGATCGATTAAATAGAAACAGACACCATTTTTCCTCCGAAGGCCTTCCATTTTTTCTGGTTTCCAGACTTATTCCGGATCTTCCGCTTCCGTAAAAGCCCTGCCATGTTGTATGAGATATAGTTTCATGTGGGCTCCTGAGTGGTATCTTGAGAACAATTAAGTATTGTGTCCCCGGAATTATCCCCGAGTTTCGACAGCAAACCTCAGTGTTTGATACTGGGAACATCTCTGAATGTCCCTCGAGAACTGTCTCTAGTTGTTTATCACTTCCGACAAGATAAGTTGTTATCCATTCAACTCATCTATCCAATATGATCCGAATTTGTAATAATCATATGGGTTTAAGAAATTATCTATACAATATTGTTTTAGATTCTTTATCCCGTTATCAATTAGCATCGTCATAAAAGGTACAGGATATACTAATTCTCAAGTTTCAATTGGGTTTTCTTTATGTATACCAGTATGATTTGTCATTGAATGATAACCCGGTTTTTTCGCCACTAATGCTGGCATTCCATAGCCAGGGATTTGCAATTCATGAACTATGCTATTTCTAAATTTCCATAATAGCGAAAGATGTGCAATGCTTTCTAGCGATAACTTTTCTAATGGCTCTTTATGTTCGTTGTCTTTTGGCCACAATCTTAAAACCTCTTGGTATATGGGATCGCTATCAAGATAATGAGTGCTACCATGAATCCATTTAGATAATTTTATATTTGCAAATTTTCTTAATGGTTCAAAATCGGGTGAAGGTACGAGCTGCAAAAATCTTACTAAGTGAGGAAGGCTTATTTTCGAATGATCGCCCCATTCACAGAAGATTTTAACGAATTCCGTAAAACGCCTGTAATTTGTAAATTTAGGATTGCTAACGCACTTTGCCATAGTATCAAGCAATCCAACGCACGCTAGATGTTTTAAATGTGGAATGAAGTCCTTTTCGTCAGAAGATAGAGAGGATATGGACTCTCTCATTGACCCCATATATTTAAAGTATAAGTCAATTTCTTCAATCACTGTTTTATCCATCTTTAAGCACCTTCGGGGACAGGGCTAGCTTTAATTTGGGGGACCCCCCTGGTTATTTCTTTGCTCAGTTGTCGCTTACGTGTATTTCTTTTTTCGTATACGGCAAAATGCCAGTCATTGTTCCGGCTATCGCCACAATAACCGCCACTAGCAACAAAATCCCTCCATATTGTTGCTGAAAGACTGCAGCTGCCACGGCCCCTGCCTGTGCCCCCTCGGCAGTATTAGCTGTTCCGAAACCCGCGATCGCTCCAACAATAAACGAGGATATCCCTGATAAAAGAAAATTGATAATTGAAAACCATCCCACCCCAAGAATAAATCTTTTCATCTACCTCCCGTTCTGGGTTTGACTTGACACCTGTTACTGGTTATTGTCTTTTCTCCTTGCGCAACTCTCTGAGTCCAAATCCTGCCCCTACAATTAAGACTATCGTCCCCAACAAACTAACTTCTCCTTCCAGGAGGATTAACCAAAGGCCTATTAGCATCACAACGCCCCAAAGTATTCTTTTGTTAGACATGCTTACTCCTCTAAAGACAAAGCTAGGTATCAAGCCCGCGTTTCGGATCTTCCGCTTCCGTAAAAGCCCTTCCGTGTTGTATAAGATAGAGTTTCATGGTGGCTCCTATTTTTCTTTTCTTTTCTTGATAATCGAATCTAACTTCTCGACAGGTGTGAAAATGAATGTTTTCCCCTTTTTGCTTCTGATCAAGAACTTGCTTCTTTCTAATTCGGTTAAATCTCTCCTTGCCGATTCATACGTAACACTATGTATGGATTTATGCTCGCTTATTATGTAGATGTAGTCTGGATTTCTCAGGGCATGTTTAACTAGTGACTTTTGTCGTTCATTTAACTCTGGAAATTTGCGCAAATATACTGCATTCTCTTTTTCTTCTTTTTGTTTGCTCTTTATATGCTCAACCAGCCTTTCTATGGCAATCCTTACAGCTCTTAAGTGAAAAGAGATAAAATATGTAAGGTCTAGGTCATCTATCTCTGTATACAGGAATGCTCTCGCATACCTTGATGGCGCAGATAGAAAAATTTTAGAAATTGTTAGATATTCAAACATCCAATATCCTGTTTTCATCATGTACCAATAAAACAAGGCGCGAGCTGTTCTCCCGTTTCCATCCATAAAAGGATGAATATATGACAAATAAAAATGTAGGTTAATAGCCTTAATGGCCGGGTGAGTATAGTTCTTTTCATCGCTATCATTTGCATAGCTATAAAGCATCTCTAACATAGAGTCTATCTGCTCCGGCCTAGGCGGTTCGTACAAGGTGTTTTCTTCTTTATCTCGAACATATATTTTATCATCCTCTGAAATACGAAACCGACCACATTCTTCTGGATTTTCCAGCGTATTCGCTGTCATAGAGCTGTGTAAGTCTAAAAGTAATTTTTTTGTTAATTTTCGTTTCGTTAAATTTTTTATTTTTAAAATTGTTTGGTAATTATTAAACACCATTTGCTCTGCCTTGGTCTTAGGGTTTCGTCCTGACCTTAACATTTTTTTTGCTTCTTTCCGTGTAGTTGCAGCTCCTTCCAGCAAACTCGAAGCAATTGCTTCCTCCATTAAAGAGCTTATTAAATATTTCTTTTGTTCCGCTTTATGAATATTTGTTTCCTCTACTAAAATTTCTCCGCTAGTATGCTTATCCACAAACGATAGGTTTTTTAAAATACTATCTGTAATCCAGTATTGAAATTCATTTTTTCCTTGGCTAATAAGTGAAACCGTATCCAGCTTTGATCCTCGAGAAAACTTAAGAAAGGCCCATGCCACTCTTGGAGATATCCCTTCCGGCATCTCGAAGTGCTTAACTTTATCCCAATACGCATATTCATCTTTTTGTTCAACTTTTTTCACAAAATTATTTAATTTTTCGATATTTTCTTCTTTAAACATAATTTCCATTTTTCCAGGATCAGAAAAAACTTCTTGCCACTTTGGTGCTTTCTCCGGAATTTTCATGTGTTCCCCTTTTATAAGAATTTATTATGTAGCCCGCCGTCATAAATACTAATTTTGTATGAATTAGTATTTACTAGTATTTAAATTATACCTCTTTCAGATGTTTTTGCAAGCAATCTTGCTTAATCAGGATAAAGTGTTGTTTTTTGCTATTACTCTCTTATTGTAACCCCTTGGGTTTAATATACTTACACAACTACTAAATTAGTATAACTTAGTATTTACTAGTATTTGTTTAATTCTACTGGACTCTCCAATCTACCCTTCCACCTCGCAAATTAAGAAAGTCTTGTGATTCGAGCCGGATGCCGGAGGCATCCGGACTTCCTCGGACATTGCGTCCTCGGTCGCGCCTTTCACCCTTTACCTCTGGCTCGGATGATTCGCTAAACTATAGACTCGCAGGCTCCCGTTCGAACCCCTGCCTCTCCGTGCCTTTCCTTCGCCGTCGCCGAACTAAACAACAAATACGAGGCATGGAAACCGAGACGGGTGCGAGGTTTTTGATCCCCTTGGGATTCTGGAACCTTTTGCGTCTCGTCTATCTCTCCGCAAAAGAACCCAGGATCCCTACCTCTCCGTTTGTCATTTCCTCCGAGGCAGGGAAAACAAGCCCGAATGGAACGAGGGCGCAGGATCCCCTGCCTCTCCGTGCCTTTCCTTCGCTGTCGCCGAACTAAACAACAAATACGAGGCAGGGAAACCGAGACGCGATAGCGACGAGGTTCCCCTGTCTCTACGCAAGACATGGCTGAGGAGGAAACGGGAAGAACAAGTTCTTCCCTCGACGACGAAGGAATGTCAAAAACACCCGCAAGTGCAGCTCTCTCACTCGAACGGGTGTTTTACATTCATTGCATAAAAAAAGGGACAAGAAAATTTATTCTCTTGTCCCTTTTTGTGCAATGAATGGCGGAGAGGCAGGGATTCG
>CAYZBC010000412.1:0-4275 GCA_964476535.1 uncultured Maribellus sp. | reverse complement strand
CTAAAAACCAATCTCCTATAGATGTAATTAGTTTTTTGTCATGTACTTAGAAAAACAAGATATATTATGAAGACTTTAAGAAACATATTTTTAATATTTACAATATTCATCCTGTCAAATTCATGTACGGAAGAATTTTTGAAACCAGATCCGCTGTCGTTTTTCAGTCCAGAAAATGTGTACATCGATGCAGCAGGATTCGAGGCATTATTAATAACAATGCGAAAAGATCTAAAAGAGGAGAACTATGAGTATAACAACAATTTTATGCTGGAGTATTCTGCTTCAGATCTGGCATCTCCCTGGTCGCAACTCGATTTTTTTGAATTAACGCCAAGTGCTTCACAGTATTACAATTACTTAGGTATGTTTGAAGAAACATATGAGGCAATAAAAAATACAAATGTTTTAATCTCAAGAATCGATGATGTTGAGTGGGATTCTGAAGAATTGAAAATGTCTAAACTAGCACAAGCTCTTTGGTATCGTTCTTATTGGTATTATCGATTAATACATACCTATGGAGATGTCCCTTTCCTGGCAGAAGAAATTACTGAACCAAGACTTGATTTTTACACACACAGCCGCGCGGCAATACTTACAAAAATTCAGGCTGATATGGAAACAGCAGTAAAATGGTTACAAGTAGAAGCAAATCCTGGAGAAATTACAAAAGGGGCAGCCAACCATCTTCTAACTAAAATATACCTTGCTAATTCAGAGTTCGATAAGGCAATAGCATCTGCTTCTGAAGTAATAGATGGTCCATATGCTTTAATGACCAACCGATTTGGTTCTTGGAAAGATGATGCAAATCGGAATGTAATTTGGGATCTTCATCGTCCTGAAAACATGAGTCTTTCTGAAAATACTGAAGTTATCCTTGCTTCAGTCGACCGCTACGAAGCACCTGACAATGCAAAAACTGCAGGACTTTATACAATGCGCATATATGGTCCTGCGTGGCATCATTCAACAATGAAGGACAGTGAAGGCAAGGCAGGGATGGTTACTGAAATTGATGGTAAATTTACAGCGATGTATGATTCTTTGGGAAGAGGAAATGCAAATGTAAGACTAACTTATTTTTATCAATATAACCTTTGGAAATCAGAAGAAAGTGCACCAGAAGAATATACATGGGAGAATACACCCGATTTAAGAAGAAGTGATATTAACTGGGTTGACTTAGATGAGTATTTATATAATAATCCTGCATCAGTTGACTATGGAAAACCGATCGATATTAGTTTACTGCCCGCACAAGTTGACACTTTTCATAAAATATATGCTGTGCCACATTATATACTTTATGTACCACAAAAAAATCCGGCTGCCCGACCAATGGGAGGAAATGGCGATTGGGCAGTATTCCGTTTAGCTGATACCTATTTGTTAAGAGCCGAAGCTTATTATTGGAAGAATAAAATGGGAGATGCTGCCAATGATCTAAATAAAGTAAGGGAACGTTCGAATGCTGACCCGATTTCGGCTAGCGATGTAACTATTGATTTTATTTTTGACGAACGCGCTCGCGAATTAATGGCTGAATCACCAAGACATTCAGAACTTGTACGTGCATCGTATATTATGGCAAAAAATAACTTAAATGGATATACACTAGATAATTTTTCAAACAAGAACTACTATTACGATGTGGTAATGGAACATAATTTGGCTTACGGATCGGGACTTACTTTATTAGGACATGAAGCCAGAATGGATCCATTTCATGTTTATTGGCCAATTCCTGCAGATGTAATTTTGGCAAATACTTTGGGAGTTATAAACCAAAACATAGGATATTTTGGTGACGATAAAAATGTGCCTCCTCTTGAAAAAATTGAAGAAGTTGAAACAACTACTGAATAGTTCGCAATATATTTAGTTAAGGTTTTCCTCAAAATCATATTTGTCTTATCGATTTATGATTTTGGGGAAAACTATTTTTTAAACGAATAATCTCTGGAATATATTCAGACACCAATAATTCTATAAAAATAGATGTGCATAGATTAAATTTGTATTCAACTGTGCAACTGATTATCTTCGCAGAAATACAACTTATGTAAGTTGTAAAATAATAACAACAATTATTTTAAATTATAATGAAACGACGTAAATTTTTAGAGAACACTTCGGCAGCAGTTGTTGCATCAACAATTCTGCCATTAAACACTTTGGCAAAAAATAACTCAGTAGCACCAACAAAAAAAATAAAAGTTGCTATAGTTGGCACCGGACACCGAGGCAGTCAAACCTGGGGGAAAAGTTTATTAGATGGTTTTAGTAAATGGGCTGAAGTGGTTGGTTTGTGCGACATTAATTATAAACGCGCAGAGTACGCCAAAGAGTTTATGGGAGCAACAAATGCTAAAACTTATGTGGCAACAGATTTTGACCGCATGATTTCGGAGACTCAGCCAGATACCGTAATTGTTACCACAACCGATAGTTTTCATGTAGATTATATTGTACGTGCAATGGAATTAGGAGTTGATGTAATTTCGGAAAAACCAATTGCAACAGAGGTTGAACAGTGCCAGCGGATTTTGGATACTGAATACAAAACAGGTAAAAAAGTTACTGTTGGTTTTAATATGCGATTTGGAAATTATTCTCCCGAAATGAAAAAGATTTTGGACTCGGGAGAGTTGGGAAGAATTCTTTCAGTTGATTTTCAGGAGTATCTTAATTTAGATCACGGAGCTTCTTATTTCCGTCGTTGGCACGGAAAAAGCAAGTACTCTGGTTCGTTGCTTGTTCATAAAGCTTCTCATCATTTCGATTTGGTAAATTGGCTGTTAGATGCCGATCCCGTGGAAGTTCAAGCGATGGGGAAAGTTGCTTTTTACGGAAACAACAATTCGTTTAGAGGCAGAAATTGTAGAAGTTGTGCATTTACCGATAAATGCGATTTTTATTGGGACATGACAACTAGTAAACGTATGATGGATCTTTACGCCAAATGCGAAGATGTTGATGGTTATTTCCGCGATGGTTGTATTTGGGACAACGAAATCGACTCGTATGACACAAGTACAACACAGGTTACTTACGATAATGGAACACTCTTTACATATTCTCAAAATACCAACTTACCATACGAAGGACAGTACATTTCATTCACCGGAGAAAAGGGAAGAATGGACGTACGTTTGTTCGGTGGTCAGCCGTGGGAAGAGAAAGCTTCCATAGAAATTCGGATTTCGAAAGACATGAAAACTTCCAAAATTTATACGTTGAATGATTCGACAGGAGAACATGGTGGTGCGGACGACCGTGTTAAAGCTCTGATTTTTAATCCAGAAATTAAAGATGAACTCAATCAGCAGGCAGGTAGCAGAGCTGGGGTTTTATCGAGTTTAATTGGTATTGCAGCACGGCAATCAATTGAGACAGGGAAAAAAGTGATTATTGCCGATTTAATTCATTTCCCCACAACTTGGGAAGGATAAAGGTTTTTAAATAGTTATTTACACATACTTTTAGTTCGCAAATAATTATTCCTGACAAAACAAAAAGAAATGTCTGTTTAGGATTTCAGTTATAGAAAATTATGTCTGTTAATCCTTTTTGGACTGATTACTACATTGTGTACAGAAGAAAAAAGTATCCGATGTGTGTCGATTTTTCCCCTGAAATAATAAGACTGGGAGATAACGGCGAATAATTGGTAAATGACTATTGGACAGGACAGTGCTCTTTACTGCCCTGTCCAATGGAAGAGGCCGACTCTACGAAGATGGAGACCAATAGGCGATACCAATTGGAAACGAAGGAATGGCCAGGTAAACACAATCCCGACTGGTGGTAGGTAAACGAGTGAGCAAATCAGCTTATGTTATTCAATGAACCGGAACGTATATTTTCATTTATTAACGTTGCATAATTTGGTAAAAATTATCAGCAAAATAAAAATGGGTACATATTTTTATATTCACCCGAAGGAAAATGAAAAGCCGCCAATTTAAATATGGAACGAGTAAAAAAATATATTTTATATAGAACTTAAAAATGTAAATTAAAAACGAATAAAAGCGATGTTAATTGTTTATCTTCAAGTCGTTACACAAAGAAAGATTCACAAAAAAACATCACTTTAAGGATGAAAAATACGAAGAAAAAATTAAAAGGCCAATCAAGAGTTGTGAAGTATTCATTCACAGGCAATAACATCACAAAGTATTCAGGTCTTAATACAGTAGCAAAGTATATGAACAAACAAGGCATTGTAAAATCGATTAGTACCTTATTCCCAACTGAGTGGCATAG
>CAYZBC010000411.1:0-4278 GCA_964476535.1 uncultured Maribellus sp. | reverse complement strand
TTTTGTAGTAACCTTCTGTTTTACTATAATCCAGAAAGCCGCCAACGTATTCTTGAGAAAATTACGAATAACCTCGCTCCTGGTGGTTATTTAATTACCGATAATGCGGAAAGAGAAATTGTAAAAAGAAATGATTTTCGCGAAATTCTAGTAAATTCAGCAATATTTCAAAAAAGATAGGTTGTAGCAATTGAACCTAAAAAACATAACAAATGAAAATCAAAGACATTAAAATCGAAACTCAGTTGAAGATAGGCTTCGGGGTTATTATTGTACTCATCCTTATTCTTAGCGCTATCTCGTGGCAGCAGACTGACAAGATTGCAGCTCAAGCCACTGACATGTACAATCATCCGCTAAAAGTAAGAAGAGCGCTCGGCGAATTAAAATCCGATATTCTCTACATACGTCTGGGAATGAAAGAAGTGAGTCTTGCAGAAAACAATGAGGAAATTGCACACGCGCTTCAGGTAATTGAAAAGTACGAAGCCAATGCTTTCGAACAATTCGAAGTGATGTCCACTCTTTATCTCGGTCCACCAGAAGACATTAAAGCTGCTTACAGTGATTTTTTAAGATGGAATACCATACGAGAAGAGACCATTCGTTTGAGGCGTGAGGGGAAAATAAAAGAAGCAACTGCCCGAAGTAGAACCGACGGAGTTGAAGTAAATCAGGCAGAAAAACTATTAAGTCGCTTTCTGAAAATTGATATTTTTGCCTTGACCAAAGGTGATCAGTTATATCTTAATTCAGTTGATCTGAACAAATCTCTTAATTACCAATTAGGCTTTTTAGTCTTAGGAATATTTGTACTGATATTTTTGATTGTCTATTTCCTTTCCAAAAATATCCGCTCTCCATTGGAGGAACTTATTACTGTGGCACATAAATTTAAATCAGGAAAATTTGATATACGTGTCCAATATGCTTCTAACAACGAATATGGTTTACTTGCAAACGCTTTTAATGACTTGGCGAATACAATTGAAACGGAGCTGACACTTAATACTCAATCATCCAAACTCTCTGAGGTAATGCTTGGCGAAGATGATGCTCATAAATTCTGCAATGCTCTATTGAGTAATCTGATTGAGCAAACAGGGGCACAAATGGGCGCTGTTTATTTACTAAATGATGTGAAAACTGAATTTAATCATTTCGAGTGCATTGGGATGGATGCCGAAGGATGCAAATCTTTCTCGGCCACTCGTCATGAAGGTGAGTTTGGCATTGCAATTGTATCAAAAAAAATGCAGCATATCACAAGCATACCAGACAATAGCCGTTTTACATTTTCTACTGTTAGCGGAAAGTTTACCCCTAGCGAAATTATCACTATCCCCATTGTTTCAGGAAATGAAACAATAGCTATTTTTTCTTTAGTCACAATTAAAACTTTTAGCAATAACAGTTTGCGCTTGATTAATACCATTCTTAATACACTCAGTGCACGAATGGATGGAATCCTTACCTATCGAAAAGTGATCTCTTTTTCCCTAGATCTTGAACAAAAAAACAACGAGCTTGACCGGCAGAAAGATGAGCTATCTACACAAACAAATGAACTTACCGAGCAGAACATGGAACTGGAAATACAAAAGAAAGAGTTAGATGATGCCAATCAACTAAAAACCAATTTCCTTTCCAACATGAGCCATGAACTGCGTACACCCTTGAACTCTGTTATAGCTCTTTCGGATGTGCTCAATAACCGCCTTGCGGGCAAAATAGCTGATGAAGAATACAGTTATTTAGATGTGATCGGACGCAATGGAAAAAAACTGCTTACCCTTATCAATGATATTCTTGATCTTTCGCGCATCGAAGCGGGGCACGAAGAGATTGAAATAAAGAAATTCAACATTAATGAATTGATTGGGGACATCGTAAATATGATCGAACCACAGGCAAAACTCAAAAATGTTGGTCTTGTTTATGATCCAAATGAGAATCTTCCGATGATCAACACTGATTTTGCAAAATGTCTGCATATTCTTCAAAATCTGGTAGACAATGCTGTTAAATTTACTGAAGAAGGTAAGGTTGAAATCACTACCGAAGTCAAAAATGAATTCATTTACATTGAAATATCTGATACAGGTATTGGGATTGACAAGAATTTTTTACCCTTGCTTTTTGATCAGTTCCGTCAAGCCGATGAAAGTAACTCTAGAAAAACCAGCGGTACAGGACTGGGGATGGCCATAGCAAAAAAATATATTGATATGCTGGGTGCAAAAATTAGTGTTGAAAGTGAGCTAGGAAAAGGATCAAAATTCACATTTATTTTGCCACTACATTTTTTTGATGATAAATCAATACATGAAGTAAATCATTCAACTCGTTTGAAAACAGAATCCAATAACGAGATCAGTATTGACAACCTGCATAATGGAGATAAAACCATTTTACTTGTTGAAGATAACGAGGCTATCATGATTCAGATGAAGGAAATGCTCGAAGCACAGGGCTATAACGTTATGACAGCAAACAATGGCAGCGAAGCACTTGAACGAATTACACAAAAAGTTCCTGATGGTATGATCTTGGATCTGATGATGCCTGAAGTAGATGGCTTTGAGGTATTGAAACGTATCCGTAAAGAAGACAAAACAAAGCGTCTTCCTGTTATCATTCTTACAGCCAAATATGTTACCAAAGAAGAACTTTCGTTCTTGAAAGAAAACGGGATTTTACAGTTAATCAGCAAAGGTGATATTGATAAAACCCAATTGCAAGAAGTGGTGGCGAAAATGTTGTTTAGTGGAGAGGAATTGAATAAAACGCTTAAAGAAAAGCCTGTCAGAAAAGTGGTTTCAGACACTCCAGTAGTATTAGTAGTAGAGGATAATGCCGATAACATGATTACCATTAAAGCCATGCTTAAAGGTAGGTGCAGTGTGATTGAGGCGAATGATGGTATTAAGGGGGTAGAGATGGCGAAAAAGCATCAACCACATCTTATACTAATGGATATTGCATTGCCCGGAATGAATGGCATTGAAGCTCTGGCTGAAATAAGACGTGAAACCAACTTACAGCATATTCCGGTTATTGCCGTTACTGCCAGTGCCATGAAAGGTGATAAGGAAAGTTTCATGGCCTACGGATTCGATGATTATATATCGAAACCAATTGATAATAATATTTTTACGAAAACGGTAAATAGATTTTTTGAACAATAATACAAAACCTACACAGATGATAAAAATCCTGGCAATCGATGATAGAAAAGACAATCTGATCAGTTTGAAAGCTATTCTGAAAGATATATTTACTGATGCAGTAGTGTTTACCGCATTAACCGGGGCAAAAGGAATAGAACTGGCTGCTGCCGAAGACCCCGATGTTATTTTACTCGACATTGTTATGCCGGGCATGGATGGCTTAGAAGTGTGCCGCCACCTTAAAGAAGACCCGATACTGCGCGAAATCCCGGTGGTTTTTCTCACTGCACTAAAAGAGAGCAAAGAAAACCGCCTCCATGCGCTCGAAATTGGCGCAGAGGCTTTTCTATCGAAACCCATCGATAAAACTGAACTCACCGCTCAGATTAGAGCCATGTTAAAAATTAAGTCTGCCAATGAACTAAAGCGCAATGAAAAAGAACGCCTTGCCCAACTTGTTGCCGAACGCACCTTGGAACTTGAGCAAAGCCAAATCGCAACGCTCAAGCTTGTCAAAGAACTTAAAGCGGAAAATGAAGCCCGTAGAAAAATTGAAGTGGAGCTAAGGCAAAGTGAAGTTACCATCAGCAATAAGCTCAAAGTAATAACAGAACCAAAAGGTGATATCGGCACGCTAGAACTCTCCGACATTATTGATTCTGAATTACTACAGCCTATATTGGAAGATTTTTATCGGCTTACAGGAATGGTGGGTGCCGTACTCGATTTATCAGGAAAAGTTTTGGTTGCTGTGGGCTGGCAGGATATCTGTACAAAATTCCATAGGTGTCATCCCGATACGCTCAAAAACTGCATCGAAAGTGACACCATCCTCGCCAATGGTGTACAGGATGGAACATTTAAAGCTTACCACTGCAAGAACAATATGTGGGACATGGTTACACCTCTTAAGGTAGGTGGCAGGCATGTAGGTAATGTATTTATTGGGCAATTTTTCTACAAGGACGAAATTCCTGATGTGGAGCTATTCCGCAAGCAAGCCAAACAATACGGATTCGATGAGACAGAATATCTTTCAGCACTCGACCGGGTGCCACATTTCAGCAAAGAAACAGTGGATGTAGGCATGCAATTCTATGTAAAGCTT
>CAYZBC010000410.1:0-4283 GCA_964476535.1 uncultured Maribellus sp. | reverse complement strand
ATTAAATGTAAAAAATATGCTATTGAAATTGAGACTGGTTCTGCATTTTCTAAAGTAAAAAACCTAAAAGAAAAAGTAAAGTTGCTAAATGAAAATTATGATAAATGGTTTTTTGTTGTTACAAAAAGAAAATTTATTAAAAAGTTCAAACAATTTGGAGATTCTGTTGATAAAAGATATGTAAGATTAAGGTTAAATAAACTCTTAAAATTAGCAGAAAAAGCTTAAAAATAGGACTCCCACTTTCTATATAGAAAAGAGGGTTTCTCTTCGGTAAAAAACCCAAAATATCTAAAAGAGTCCGTCGGCATAATAAAGTCTTATTAGGTATGGGTCAAAAACGAAAGCTAAAAAGAACTAAAGATTAATTATCTCATTAATAATTCTTCTTCTCAAATTATAAGTATTTGCCCATTTTGCATGAGCACACCAACCTTGCAAAATTTCTTTAAATTTCTCTTGAGTAAATTCTCCTTTACTAAACAATTCTACTTTTTTCTTCATACTTCTTATATTTCTTTTCCTCAACAATCTACAATAATAAAAATTTCTAAAACCAACAAAATCAACTCCTTTTGAAAGAGAAATTATTTTAGATTTATCTGGATGAAGTTCTAATTTTAGATTTCCTCTTAAAAAATCTTTTATTTGGTTTTTCCAATCTTCTAATCGTTTCTTAGAACTATGTAAAATAACAAAATCGTCAACATATCTTACATAAAATTTAGCTTTTAATTCATGCTTAACAAAATAATCTAATTCATTTAAATAAACATTTGCAAAAAATTGAGAAGTTAAATTCCCTAAAGGCATTCCTTTGTTTTCTTGAGAATTATTTAAAATTATCTCTATTAAACTAATTGTTTTTCTACATTTAATCTTTTTCTTTAATATTTCTATTAAAATTCTTCTATCTATTTCTCTAAAATATTGTTTTATATCTGCTTTTAAACAAAAAGCTTGCTTTGAGAGATTATTTGTAACTTTTCTTTGAAATTTCTTAAATCTCTTTAAAGCAAATAAACTGCCTTTATTCTTCCTATTTGCACAATTATCATAAATAAAAATTCTTTCAAAAATAGGTTCAATGATATTGCAAATAGCATGATGAATTATCCTATCTCTAAAATCTGCTCTTGAGATTTTCCTTGTTTTCGGATCCCTTATTACAAATGTTTCTAAAGGTCTTGGAAAATATATTTGGTTTTTTAATTCTTCATAAAGAGAATTAATATTTCCCACAATATCTTCTTCAAATTCAATAACATATTCTTTCTTTGTTTTTCCTTTTCTTGCTTTTTTCCAAGCAAGAACTAGATTTTTTTTAGAACATATATTTTCATATAGGTTATTATAGGTTTTCATTTTAATTAAAAAAGTCCTGAAGAAGACTATTCCGAGATTGTCATTCTGATTAGAGGGATTCCTATTGCAGTTAAGATTAGCTCTATCAGAATTGGCATTGAACCTACCGACTTTATTAGCCAATTTACCAATTACCTAACTAAAGATTAATCACCACTTTTCCAATTTCTTAAACCTTAAATTGTCAAAGTTGAATTTTATGACTTAAAATAAATTTAAACAATGTTCTAATAAATTGACGTGTAGTCCTTTGTTTGTATTTCTTGCTCAATTAAACACAAAACTCTCCAGGACAAATAAACTACCCTCATCTTATTTAAAAAATTTTGCATCCTTTATAAACCCAAAGCGAGCTTTACAGCTCTTACCCCGAGAATGTCATTCTGATCAGAGGGATCCCTATTGCAGACAAGATAAGCTCTAACAGAATCGGCATAGAACCTACCGACTGAATTATTATCTTTCATTGGAGCCCAATAATATAAATCTCCATCTAAAATATTTTCTTTAGGTAATCCTTGATTTGTTGAATCTTTTAACCAATCATCAAGTGAAATTCCAGG
Organism: uncultured Maribellus sp.; assembly: GCA_964476535.1. Lineage (GTDB taxonomy): Bacteria > Bacteroidota > Bacteroidia > Bacteroidales > Prolixibacteraceae > Draconibacterium. Next base: position 2,355 of record CAYZBC010000410.1, on the reverse strand, counting down.
AGTTTTATCTAACATTAAAGTATTTGAATCTAATTTTTGTTTTTTCTTAATGATTTTTCCATTATCAAAAATATGTGAATATACCATCAAATCTTTTTTTTCAACTTTAAAATCAGCATCTAACCATTCTGCTCTCCAAGGATCTCTTACTTCTGTAATTTCATTGTAAATATCTGGAAAATTTGTTTTAGAATATTTTAAAAATTCTTTAAATTCAGGAATTGTAAGTATTTTTGAATTTTCTTTATGTAATACTTCTTGACATTCATTCCAATTAGAATTTAATAAAGTTCTTTGTTTTGCAACATAAAGATTTATTGATGGAACATAAATAAAATCATCTGTACTTAAATTAGAGTCTATGTTTGTAGAACTATTTGTATTTGGACTTGGAATTTCTTGTTCTGGAATTGCATTTACAATTTTCTCATATGCTTTTTTTGAATCTTTTCCTCCTATACTTGAGGGTATTTTTAATGTCATTTTTATTTGTTTGGTTTTGCCTCCTGCACAAATGGGTGATAAGCATTCTTTGTTATATCAACCATTAATTTACTTAAATCTTCTCCTGAGTTAACATAAAAAACAGGCATTTGCCAAGATTCTAAATCTTGTGTCATATCTGTTTCACCACCAAGTTGAATATGTGCAAAATAATTTTGTTCTGCTAATTTTCTAATTTCTTCTTTTTCAGAACTCCAATTTCCAATTGCCCCATCAGAGATAGATAAGAAAAAACTTTGCTCTCCTTCTAAAGCATTTTTCAAAGTTTCTGCATCCAAAGTTGTTCCGCCCCAACTAGGGTTAAGTAATAATTTTCTTATATTTACTAAATCATTATAATTTCCTTTTTTCAATCTTGTTTCATTTGAAAATACAGAAACACCATGACTTATGTATGGTGCAATTCCTTGTTTTTGTAAAAAGTTTTCAATTCCATAATAACCTAAAAGTGCAAAATGATACTTTGAATTATCTCCAAAAGGAATAAAATTTGTATTTCCTTTATTTCCATTTAGACCTGAAGCCATACTTCCTGAATCATCAACTAAAATCATTTTAAAATCAGGAAAAGATTTTCTTTGAATTTTTTGCTTATAATCAATTGTTAGAGGTTGATTTGGATAAGCAAAAGCAAATCCATCTTCATTAAAAAAGAACTTAGAGGTTTTAATTTTTAAAGGACTGTCTTTTTCAGCATCAAAAGACCTATAATTTAAAGGAGATATTTCCATAGCACTTTCCCTTGAAATTGCTTCAACTTTTACAGGGATATCTTGTGCCAGTTTTTGATATAATGCATCAAGTTGTTCAAAACTTTCAATATTTGGAGATTGCGCCTCCCCATTAGAATATCTTCCAAAAGCAATTTCTTGTTTTCCTTGTCTGGTTTTAACTTTTTGCTCAACCCCATTTCCAGAAAAAGGTTCTTGTTTATCTTGATTTGAATCTCCATCTGAATGTTCATATGCAGACATTCTTTCCTTTGGCAACTCACCTTCTAATAAAGGAGAAATAGCTTTTACATAGGCTTCTGCTCTTTTCATCCAAGTAGATTTATCAAATAAAGAATTTGTGTTCTGAATATTTTCTTGAAAATCACAATTCTTAACAATTTCCTTAACTGCCTTTTTAACTTTTTTATTATTTGTATTATGCCTTTTTAAAAAAACTTTGTCCCACTTATCTCCAAATAAATGCAGATTTACTTTTACAAATGCCTCATATAAAGGAGTAAATCCTTTTTGCCCTGTTTCTTTTTCTGTTCTTAATCCTTCATTATCCCAAAATAGAATTTGTCCTGAAAAATCTCCAAAATATTCTTTGACTCTCGGATTAATAATAGTATCTTCAAACATATTTGCAACATATTTTGCAATTTCATCTGATTTTTTATCTTCAGGCAGTCCATTTTTAACTGCTTCTAAGATTTTATCATGATTATAAACATCCATTGGACAACCTTTTCCAGAACCAAAAGGCAATTCCCAATGTGCAACTTCATGCCCAGAACCTACTTGAAGAACAACAGTTTCTAAACCATCTTTAATTTTTTTTACTCTTGCATAAATTTTCTGTCTTGAATCTGAAATGGGATTATATCCTGTTTTTAAATTTACTTCAATTCCCCAATCATAAGGATTTATGTGTGCAGAAATATCATAATCAACATCATCGAACTCTTGAACTTTAGCAGGTTTAGCCCCGACTAAACCGTATTTATTTTTTTCTTGATTTAGTTTGTATTCTAATTTTTGTATTTTATTCATTTGAAATTTACTTTATTTTAAATTTTTATCAACCCAAAGCGAGCTTTACAGCTCTTACCCCGAGAATGTCATTCTGATCAGAGGG
>CAYZBC010000409.1:0-4295 GCA_964476535.1 uncultured Maribellus sp. | reverse complement strand
TCAATTGCAAAAGTCTTGAATTATTAGCTTTGAATCATAATGAATTATCTGGTGCAATTCCTTCATCCATTTCATCACGGGCTTTCAAGTATCTTTTGTTAACATCCAACAGACTAACTGACTTACCTCCACTATCCCTTTCTCCTCCCGATGAGCTCGGCTTTAAATCTACAATTGCAATAGATAGTAATCGATTTGATTTTAATGATCTGGAACCATTATCATCCATTAAGATTGACGAATTTAAGTATGCGCCACAGGAAGACATTATTCTTAATAAAAGAATGGTTAATGAAACTTTTGAATTAAGTATGAATGCAGGAGGAACACAAACGACTTACCAATGGTTTTACGATAACACAAAAGTCTCTGGCTCAACTGCAAATAAATATGTTATTCCTCTGGGAAGAGATCCACAGAAGTATTATTGCCAGGCAAAAAATAAGCTGATGCCTGATTTAACTTTAACAGGAGAATATTCAACAGATTGCGGTGGCATTACATACATTCCCGATGATAACTTCGAGCTGGAACTAATTGCTTTAGGTTATGATACCGGAGTACCTAATGATTCGATTCCTTCGGAAAACATTGTTGAGGTAACAATACTCGATATAAGCAATAAAAATATTACCGATCTTACAGGGATTGAAGATTTTATTTCGTTAACCCAATTAAATTGCTCCTTCAATCAACTGAACAAGCTTGATATTGTTACAAACACCAATTTATTCGAATTAGATTGCTCCAACAACCAACTTAAAAAAATAGAAACTAGTACAAATGTAGAGTTGACCGAGATAGATTGTAGCAGTAACGAACTTACTGCCCTTGATTTTGGTGTTAATTCTGAATTAACGAAATTAGACTGTAGCAGTAATAAACTAACTATTCTTAATGTTAGTGCGAATACTGCCTTAGTTACCTTAGATTGCAACAACAACAACAGCCTCTTCTCACTGAACATCCAAAACGGGAACAACAGTAACTTTGAAAGTATGAGTGCTAAAAATAACGCTGACCTGACCTGTATACAAGTAGACGATGCGGCAGCTGCTGAAGCTTACGATACTTGGCAAAGAGATGATTTGGCAGCCTACTCGGAATATTGCCAAACGTACATACCCGATGATAACTTCGAGCTGGAACTAATTGCTTTAGGTTATGACTCCGGAGTACCTAACGATTCTATTCCATCGGAAAATATTATTGAGGTAACATTACTAGATGTAAGCAATAAAAACATTACAGATCTCACTGGCATTGAAAGTTTTATTATGTTGGAGTATTTAGATTGCTCCAACAACCAACTATCTTCGCTTAAACATACATTTTCAAGCGGCATTGACGTTCTGAAGGTTAATGACAATTCTTTAAACTTTGATGATTTAGAATTATTAGAAGCATTAAATATTGGCACTTTTGAGTATACCCCCCAAGATACTATCGATCTGGGAATAAAGGATGTAATAAATTATCAAAGCGAGTTAATCATGCAAGCTGGAGGCACCCAAACTACTTACCAATGGTATTATAACGATAGTAAAATTCAAGGAGCTACTAAAGAAAGTTATTTAGCTAATGAAGAAAATGATTTATATCTACATCATTGCGAAGCAAAAAACAAACTTCTTCCGGAACTAACAATTATAGGAACACTAGCTTTAGGAGAAAAAAATTGCTGGAAAACCGGTGCACTTACTTTCTGTTTAAACTCCGGAAAATGGGAAAAAGCAAGTGGCAATAATAAAATAAAAACCAGAAATATTATTTCAATAAACGACTTCTTATTTTTCAATGGAGCTATTACCATCGACACAGTTGCTCTCGCAATTGAGGCAAATGGAGAGTTTTATTTTGATAATATTCCTATACCGGGAGGAGGTTTTGGGAAATATACTTTGCTGGAAGGTGAGCATAATTTGACCTTAATTGGAAATGAAGGCAAAATAATGGATTTTCTGAATTCAGGTTTATCAAAAACTGCTGCTTTATTTGGCGCAGACCTTAAAATCGATGAGTTGCAGTTTTTTACAAGGGAAGATACAGTTGGCGTAAAAGTAGGTTGTTCGGCACACATTCCCTGGGTTTCTGCGTCGTGTGGTACGCCTGGCATTTACACTCCAGGAGTTGATTTAAAATTGAAAAACCTTGAGATAACCAATAAAGGAATAATGTCGGCAGGTTTTGAAATTGAGAATTTAGGTTTATTTAAAGAGGGGCATTGTTTAAATAAGTTAGACTATGAATACAATTGGAAAAAAAATGTATTAACTGCAGGAGGAGATATTTCGTTGCCATTTATTAAAATGGGATTAGGTGCAGGAGTAAAATTTGAAAATGGAGCAATCGACAGTGTTGCCTGGAGGATAGAATACCTACCTCCTGACGATAAGGTTGTTAATGGCGTGCCAGTACCAAAGGCAATACCCATTGGTTTTTATACTTTAGGTGTAAAAGGTTTCTCAGGACATATAGCAGGATTAAACCAATCCGGTGAATTTAGTCCATTGAATATGGATATCGAACTGGGCGGACTTTTTTCCGATATTACATCAGAAAAATGGTATCGCCTGGAGGGAAAAGGTCATACAATTTGGCCGAAAGTTTTTACAATTAAAGGCGATGGGCAATATTTAAAACCAATGGATGGCATGCCGTATCAACTGAAAGGAGAAACGGAAATGTTATATAATGTTTCTGAGAATAGCATTTATTATAGTTTTCGAGGACTTGGTGTACCAATTACAATGGATGGAGAGCTATGGTTGATTGATGGAGTTGGAAATATAAATATACATATGTACAAACTTGATTCCCTTGATTTCTCGGGGAATTTTGAGGGAGATTTAACACTTCCAAAACTACAAAACAATTGGTTTTTTAAATGGTTAAACACGATTATCGATTTACCAGTAACAATGCATACAAATAATAAAATTACGGATAAATATTTGAACCTGATTTATGGTGAATCCACCCTTAAAACAGCAAAACTGGGTTCGTTTTCTATAAAATATATTTTTGATGTAATGAAAAATTGGTATGAGCCAGGATTCTTTCGCCCTTTGGAGTATGGGTACAGTACAAAGTCCGCTTCTATTAAAGAAAATAGTGTTTTTGTCGCAAATGATTCTGCAAAAACATTTAATGTTCCAGAGAATAATTCGTTTGGAGTAATCGAAATCAAAAGCAAAAACACTATTCCCATATCTGCGATAATATCTCCCTTAGGTAAAAGATATTCTGAATCTAATGCCGAAGACAATATTTTATATACTGAATTGGAAGATGAAAATGAAGCATTTTGGACTATGGTAGAACCAACTCCTGGTGATTGGACTATTACACTTGAAAACCCTGCACAAAGCGATTCAATTATTACTCACTTTCAGTTAAAAGATCAGGAATTTAAATTTTCGATGAATCAAACGAGTAATGTAGTTACTGTAAATTGGGATGTATTGCAAGTAAAATCTGGGCAAACTGTGAATATAATGCTTGACCATGACAAATTAAATTTTGATGGATTTAAAATTATGGATGTAGATGCAACCATAGGAAGCCTGAGTTTTACTCTTGATGAAAACACACCAGGCTGTAACTATTACCTATATGCTCAGTTGTTAGATGAATATAGCATAGTTGAAACTTATGCCGAAGATATTATCGAAAATCCATTAGCCTCTTTAGCACCACCAATAAACTTTACATCTCAATACAACACAGAATCAGGCGATTTCAAATTTACCTGGAACGAAAATCCAACTTCCGAAATTACAGGTTACATTTTTTCTGTAACCGATGAACTTGGTAATGATTCGGTTTATGCAATCCTTAACAACGATCAAACAAACATTTCATTGTTTATTGAAGATTTTGAGACAAAATCTGCTAAAATTGAATCATACAATCAAGACTGGAGAATAGGTTGCCCAACAACAGCAATTGCATTATCAACCAGTATGAAAGATTTTCATGAAATGAAAAAACCTAGCAACAAATTAAATGTATTTCCAAATCCAACAACTGGAAATTGCACCATCCGATATTTTGTTTCAGAGGATTCAAAATGCGAAATCCGGATTTATGATATTCAGGGAAGGCAAATTGCACAGCCTTTGGCAGAATATAAATCAGCAGGATTTCATCAATTAAATTTTGATTACGAACATATACCCAACGGATTGTACATCATCAAATTTATAAATGATTATCAAACTTTTACGGTTAAATCTATTTTAAGTAACTTCTAATTTGGACTTCATAACACATTGACAATCAGCAATAAAAAA
>CAYZBC010000408.1:0-4315 GCA_964476535.1 uncultured Maribellus sp. | reverse complement strand
GAAGCTTATACAGCGAAAGTATTGAATATTTAGTAAAAAAATACAAAGCAGCACTTCCCGTAAAAGAGTTGGGAATTCATGCACACAACAACATGCAGTTGGCCATGTCCAATACGATAACTTCGCTAATGAATGGTGTAACCTTATTGGATGCAACTTTACTTGGAATGGGACGCGGTGCTGGAAATTGCCCCATAGAAATACTGATAGCATTCCTGAAAAACCCAAAATACAGGTTATTGCCACTTTTAGATGTTATCCAAAACCATGTAAAACCGTGGCAGGACAAAATTGATTGGGGATATCACATACCATATTTAATTACCGGCTCAATGAATGAACATCCGCGAAGTGCCATAAAATGGATGGATTCGGAACAAAAAAAAACGATTTTGTAACTTTTATGAAAGAGATGCACGATTCTGAATTGCTGGAGTAATAATAAAAACGTTTCTAATATAATATACTCTAATATTGTAATTATTTTAGGTTTAAATCCCTATTATTAAGGATACTTATATACAATGATTATCAGTATTTTACAGCCAGTCTATTTTTTGATTTCTTTTTTCAATTTATGTAACTCGCGAAAGAGTTCAGGCAATTGACGAAACACAGCATAAACTCTTCTGTATCTGGCTGCTTCCATTGCCCACTCGCCCATCATTATTTTGTCGTCGGCAATGTTATTTGATGCAGCTGTTTTTCCTCCCAGCGTAACGTTGTTGCCAATCTTTAGATGCCCAGCAGCACCAGACTGACCACCAAATACACAATTATTTCCAATCTTTGTTGAACCCGAAATACCAACAAAGGCTGCCATAACAGTATTTTCTCCCACTTCAACATTATGTGCAATCTGCACTAAATTATCAATTTTTACGCCTTTCTGAATAATAGTGGAACCCATTGTAGCACAATCAATTGTTGTATTTGCTCCAATCTCAACGTCATCTTTAATTATTACATTTCCGAATTGTTGTAATTTTTTATACGTACCATCTTCCTGAGGCACAAAACCAAATCCATCAGAACCAATAACAACTCCGCTATGAATGATACAGTTTTCTCCGACACAGGTTTCCGGATAAAGTTTTACTCCTGCAAATATTACGGTATTATCTTTGATAACACTGTTTCTCCCAATCCAGCAGTTGGGGTAAATCTGAACATTTTCTCCAATTGTCACACCTTCATCAATATAGGTAAAAGCGCCTATATAAGTTCCTTCTCCATATTTTACTGCTGGCGATACAAAGGAAGGCTGTTCAATACCTCTTTTTATCGGTTCAAACTTTAAATACAAATCCATAAATTTTGAAAAGGAATCGTAAGCGTCATGCACTCTGATAATTGTAGGTATAATTTTTCTTTTTAATTCATATGAATGGTTTAGTAAAACGATAGATGCTTTAGTTTTATACAAGTAAGCATTGTATTTCGGGTTGGCCAAAAAGGTAAGTGTACTAGGAACACCCTCTTCTATTTTTGAAATATTAGTTACTTTAACATTCGGATTGCCAATAACTTCGCCTCGAACTACAGAAGCTATTTCATGTGCAGTAAATTCCATACTATTCTAAAATTAAATCATAAATTAAATAAAAAAATCAAGATTAATCTAAATTTTAACAACCATATTTAGAAATTTTCAAAGGTATTTATTTTTGACCATTTGTCCGTATTTTTCAAAATTACATGTCTAAAATATATAGCTAATTACATTCACAACAAGCATTATATTTCACAACCAATTATAATTATGTTTCTTAATACAAAAACAAATAACATTTAGAATAATTTTGCGATGCGTTTTTTGCAATTAGAAGTTATTTGCTAAAATTCATTTTCACCTTTCCTAACAATGTTTACTTTTGTTTACTTGTTTTAATTAAAATTTGAAAAGAAATGAAAAGTATTTTTGTTGTTTTACTAATTACGGTCTTTGCAATTTCGTTGCAAGCCCGAACAAATCCAAAAATTACTCTTGAAGACTTGTTTGAGAAAGGAACTTTCAAAGCGCAAACTGTTACCGGACTTCGTTCAATGAATGATGGAAAACATTACTCAACACTTGAAAACAACACCCAAATTGTAAAATACAGCTACAAAACCGGTCAGGAAATTGATGTTATTTTTGATATTACAAAAATTGAAAATACCGAAATTTCTTCGTTTAGCGATTATGAATTCAGCGCCGATGAAACCAAAATTCTATTAACAACCGAAGTAAAACAAATTTACCGCCATTCTTTTACCACGGAGTACTATGTTTGGAATTCGGTTACCGAGGAATTGACCCAACTTTCTGATAAAGGGGCGCAACAAGTTGCCACATTCTCTCCCGACGGAACACAAGTAGCTTATGTTCGTAAAAACAATATTTTTATAAAAAACCTGAAATTTGGAAGTACAAGTCGGGCCACATCCGACGGCAAAAAAAATGAAATAATTAATGGCACGCCTGACTGGGTTTACGAAGAGGAGTTTGGGTTCAACAAAGCATTTTGGTGGTCGCCCGACAGCAAATTTATAGCTTACATTCGTTTCGACGAGACTGAAGTTCCAGAATTTACGATGGCAATGTATGCGGGAGAAACGCCTTCGTACAATAAAAATAAATTATACCCAGGCGAGGAAACTTTTAAATATCCGAAAGCAGGTGAAAAAAATTCAGATATTTCGGTTAAAGTTTATGATTTGAAATCAAAAACTACCATTAAAGTAAATATTGGTGAAAATACCGAAATCTATATTCCCCGATTAAAATGGACTCCAAATGCCAACGACCTGGTTGTGATGCGTTTGAATCGCCTTCAAAATAAGCTGGACATTTTATATGCAAATCCTTATACTGGAGATTCTCGCCCATTGATTACCGAAAAAAACAATCGTTACATCGACGAGAATTTTCTGGACGATTTCACTTATTTGGATAATGGTAATTTTGTGATAACCAGTGAGCGAAATGGTTGGTCTCACTTATATTTATACGACAACCAGGGTTTTGAATTGGCACAACTCACCGATGGAGAATTTGATGTAACCGATTTTTACGGTTATGATGATGTAAAGAAAATATATTATTATCAGGCAGCAACTGAATCGCCACTTCGCAGAGAAGTTTACTTTATTAGTCAAGACAAAAAGGAAAAAGGCAGAATTTCCAAATTAGAAGGAACAAACACGGCTGTTTTTAGCAAAAATTTCAATTATTACATAAATTATTACAGCAGCAGCAAAACACCTAGCTTAATTACTTTACACGAGAACAAAAAAGGGGAACAAATAAGAGTGTTGCAAGACAATACTGTTTTAAAAAACACACTGAATGTATTTAATATATCACAAAAAGAATTTTTCAAGTTTACAACTTCAGAAGGAATTGAACTAAACGCTTACATGATTAAACCAGCAGGTTTTGATTCATCGAAAAAATATCCGGTTTTAATGACACAATACAGTGGACCAAATTCGCAAAGTGTTAAAGAAGCGTGGGGAAGAATTGGCTGGAATGAATATTTAGCACAAGAAGGATTTTTAGTTGTTTGTGTTGATCCTCGCGGAACCGCTGCCCGAGGCGAAGATTTCAGAAAAATTACCTACCAGCAACTGGGAAAATACGAGTCGGACGACCAGGTGGAAGCAGCGAAATATTTAGCAACACTTTCGTATGTTGACAAAAACAACATTGCCATTTTCGGTTGGAGCTACGGAGGCTTTATGACCTTGCTTTCGATGGAAAAAGGCGGTGAACTTTTTAAAGCAGGAATATCCGTTGCACCGGTAACCAACTGGCGGTTTTACGATTCTGTTTACACCGAACGTTACATGCGCACTCCACAAGAAAATGAGGATGGTTACGATGATAATTCTCCCCTCTCCCACGCTGGCAATATTAAAGGACGGCTACTAATTGTTCACGGATCGGCGGATGACAATGTGCACGCTCAAAATACTTTTGAATTCACAGAAAAGATGGTGCAAGCAGGAGTTCAGTTCGATATGGCGATATACACCAATCGCAACCATGGAATTAGAGGTGGAAATACAACCATACATTTATATACAAAAATGACCAATTTTTTAAAGGAGCAATTGCAATAGTTTTTAAGATTCCGTACAATATATTTTTTTGTACGCGGGAGTACAGAATAACATTCATTGGGTTACATTGCAGATTCACAAACAGTATTAAAATCGATTCAAAATGAAACGAGTCCCGAATATTCGGGACGAGTTCCATCTTATACTTTAACCGATAAACAATTTTAATTAGATGAAACATTCATGGCAAGTTAAGTTTGGCACACAG
>CAYZBC010000407.1:0-4322 GCA_964476535.1 uncultured Maribellus sp. | reverse complement strand
GGAAAAATGATAAAGAGTGTAAAAAAACAAAGAAGAAATAATAAATACTAAGCACTTCAAGGCAATGTAAGACCCATTATAAAATTTACAATTATGAAATCTATTCTTTTATTTCCTTCTTTATAATTTTGGCATCTGTATGGAAAGAAAAGCCATTGTACGCATTTATCATAATACCTTGGATTAATGTTTGGTCAGAATACTTTGTAGCCGCCCATTCGATAATAAAATTAGCACCCGCCCCTCCTATATTTTCTTTTTCTTCAACAACAAATTCTATCGACTCCAGAGGAGAAAGTAAAATAGTAGAATCTATATAAGAATATAATAACTTTCCATAAGAATCATGATAGTTAGTTGTCTGGATATAAGCTGAATCAACCAGCGATGTATTTCTAATACTAACAGTTATAGTTACTGGATATCTTTTTGTTCCATCCTCTTGGTAGATATCTGAATAAACTGGGAGATAAAGAGTTTCGTAGTATTTAATTTTAATATTGTCAATATTTACATAGGAGTATGTATGGCTTGGGAGAGTTCTTCTTTTTGCAATCTCTTTTTTTTTGTTATTGTCAGTACAACCTACAAAAAGTAAAAGCAACAGTATAATTGATAAATATTTCATATTAAATCTTTTTACAAAATAACAAAAATATGGGGAACATATTTCTATACATTTCCGTTTTCTTTTTCCATTTTATATTTTAGCTGTTACTAATGCTTTGCTTTTAAATGTATTGGTATAATTCTTTATATAAGAGTTTGTCAGTAAGTCTCGCCCACTCCATCGCTTAAGATAAAACCGATCCTGAAAACAATAAATTAATGCTGATAAAAAATCATAAATATCTTAAATAAAATAACACCCAGCACAATCGAATATGCCAGGGGAATTTGACTCCGTCTATTTTCAATTCATCCCTAATTTCTCACAGAACCGTACGTGAACCTCTTTATTACAACGGCTCATATAATAGAGTCAATTTTCATTAATTTAATTGATAAACTAAACCCAAACTGGCGCACAATTATATCACATTCTTTTACTTTAAAAAGAATTTCCTCAAACTTCTTTCTTTTTGATTGAAACGTTACTTTTATTACTTTTAGCAGCCAAATTTTTAAGATTATGAGGGAAGGAATTTTTGTATTACTAATTATTTTTGTTTTCATTTTTTCGAAACCTGTTGCAGCACAACGAAATTTGGAAAAGCAAAACAATGCGCCAAAAGTTGTTATGGGAATAGTAGTGGAAAACATGCGTCCCGACTACATTCATCGGTTTTGGGGGAAATTTCAAAACAACGGTTTTAAAAAGCTTTATACCGAGGGTGCAGTTTGTTCAAACGTGCACCTAAACCAACACATTCAAAATTATGCGTCTGGAACTGCAACCTTGTTTACCGGGGTAAATCCTTCCATTCATGGAATTGTTGATAAAAGCTGGTACGACAGACTTAAAAACAAAGAAATTGAATGTACCGAAGACGACTACTATTTTACGGTTGGAGCCGACACTAAAGCGGGAAACGCATCACCCGTTAAATTATTGTCGAATACAATTACGGATGTATTAAGAATATTTTCAATGGGTAAATCGAAAGTTTTTAGTGCTGCGCTTAATCGCGAATCAGCAATATTTGCTGCCGGTCATGCAGCCGATGCTGCTTATTGGTTCGATGTAGAATCGGGGCGAATGATTTCCAGTTCGTTTTTTGTAAGTACCTTCCCCGACTGGGTGCGAATTTTTAATAGTGAAAATTATGCTGAAGTTTACAGCTACCGCACGTGGACAACTTTATTGCCCGAGGCAAACTACGAGGAAAGTCTCCGCGACGATTATTTACTTGAAAGAGGTTACTTCGGAACATTCAATACATTTCCACATTCCATAAACAAATACATTAAACGAACCGAAGATTTCAGACCATTTAAAACAACACCTTCCGCCAATTTAATGGTAAAAGATTTTATGCTGAAAATGCTGAAAAACGAAGAAATTGGCACCGATAATAATACCGATTTTGTTACGGCTGTATTTTCTTCAATGGATTATGAAAATGGCTCGTTTGGACCAGCATCTTTGGAAATGGAAGATAGTTACCTGTATCTCGACCAATATATTGGTGAACTAGTGGATGCTGCTGAAAAGAAATTTGGAAAAGAGAATGTGTTGTTCTTTTTAACAGCAAATACTTCAGCATCGTATCCGGTGGCTTACTTAAAAGAAGAATTTCACCTCCCCGTCGATAATTTTAACATTGAAAGTGCCATTGCGCTTTTAACTTCTTTTCTGAATATTACTTATGGCGACAATCAATGGATTGAACATTACTCCGATTTGCAAGTATATCTCAACCACGATTTAATTAAAGAAAACAAACTCGATTTAAACGAAATGCGCGATGTAACTTCGAATTTCATTAACCAATTCGAAGGTGTGCAACTTTCACTTCCAGCATACCAATTAGAGCAGGGAAGTTCGGCAAACGGACTGCTTGAACCACTCTTCAAATCGTACGCGAGAAACAGGTCAGGCGATTTTCTTTTTATGTTAAGGGAAGGTTGGCAACCAAGCTATAAATTCAAAAAAGTAAATTACACCGACCAATCGCATATTCCGCTTGTTTTTTACGGATCAAACATTCAATCCCAAAAAATTAAAGGAGAATACGACGGTATTGATTTGGTTCCAACTTTGTCTGAATTACTCAAAATTCCAATTCCCGATAAATGCCAGGGAAAGATAATTAAGGAGCTGGTTTATTAAAGGATATTTCTGTTTGGTAAATGATATTCATGTTGATTATTTAGAGGACATTACTCTCCCCACCAATAAAACATACAGCAGTTACATTGGTGAATTCAATTGTTTTTTTTGAAAATGAATTAGATCCTAATTAAATTATTTACTTATTATTTCTACTTTTGAAATAAAATGTAAAATAACTCAGATGAAAAGCTATCTATTTCTTTCCCTATTTCTATTTTCAATTATACAAATACCTGTTTATTCTCAAAACGACGTTAATTTATTTGAGTATTGGAAGTATTATTCCGATTCGGAGAATTCCATGTATAAAACTTCTTGCTCCCTTGCCTTTAAACAACTTAACGAAAGAAAAGAAGCAATAGCACAATTACATTCAAAAAGTGATTATTTAAACAGACAGAAAAAAACAAAGGAAAAGTTGCTGAACATTATGGGGGCTTTCCCCGAAAAAACACCACTAAACGCACGTGTTACAGGAGTAATCGAGAAATCAGATTATCGGGTTGAAAAGGTGATTTATGAGTCTATTCCGGGATACTATGTAACTGCTGCCCTATTTATACCGAAAGGGATAAAGGAGAATGCACCTGCGGTTATTTATGCATGTGGTCATACGGCAGATGGCTTTCGTGGTGGCTATCAACCAATAATTATTAATTTGGTAAAAAAGGGATTTGTTGTTTTAGCATTCGATCCAATTGGGCAGGGCGAGCGATTGCAATATTATAATGAAAAAGAGGGGAAATCGCGTTTTGGTGCAACTACAGAACATTCTTATCCGGGGGCGCAATGCTATATTTCGGGTTATTCTCCCACTAAATATTTTGTTTGGGATGGCATTCGAAGTGTTGATTACCTACTTACACGAACCGAAGTAGATCCCAAAAGAATTGGAATGACCGGAAGATCTGGTGGAGGAACACAAACTGCTTATACTGCTGCTGTTGATGATCGGATTTTGGCTGCTGCTCCCGAATGTTTTATCACTAGCATGGAATATGTGCTAAAAACAATTGGGCCGCAGGATGCTGAACAGAATCTATTTCATATGATAAGCGAGGGATTAGATCATGCAGACCTTTTGGAAGTAAGAGCACCCAAACCCACATTAATGATTACTACTACCCGCGATTTTTTTAGCATTCAGGGAGCCAGAGAAACTTACAAAGAGGTGAAACAGTTTTATAAAATTTTGGGGAACGAAGGAACTATTTCAATGGTTGAAGACGACAATATACACGCGTCAACAAAAAAGAACCGTGAAGCCATGTACGCTTTTTTTCAAAAGTACCTGAACAACCCGGGGAGCTCTACTGATATAGAAGTGGAAGTACATACAGAGAAGGAACTATGGGCAACAGAAACGGGACAATTGGCAAGCTCTTTAAAAGGTGAAACACTCTATTCATTAAACAAAAAAGTGGTTGAAGATCAAATTTCAAAATTGAAAATTTCAAGATCGAATGAAGATTTTAATATACGTACTAGTACCGTAAGAAATGATGCTAAAAAAACCTTAACAGTTGGTATAGCATCATTATTGGAA
>CAYZBC010000406.1:0-4337 GCA_964476535.1 uncultured Maribellus sp. | reverse complement strand
TTTGAAATTTAATTCCAGAGCCATTAATAAACCGGTTTTAATCCGCATGAAAAGAGAATTCCACTCGTTTTAAAAATAGAATATGGAGTTTGGAGTAAAAGTAAACCATTCTCCTCTGCCAACTGAACCATATCCGGATTTGCCCTTTTGTTTCGTGCCAACAATACAACTTTAATGTCTGCCATTTCAGCTGTTCGAATAAGCTGAACGTTTGCCATCCCTGTAATTAGAAGGATATTGTCTTCATCAAGTGTTAATACATCACTCATTAAATCAGAACTAAAGGCTTTTTCAATATCACTGTATTCTTCCGGATTCCCGACTAGTACTTTTGCATTAACCTGTACAATTATTTCGTTCAGTTTCACCCTCTAAAAATTTATTTTTGTTCAATTCAGGTACAAATATAACTCTACAAAATATCAAACGAATGATTTATATTCATATAATATTAAATTTAAAAACATAATAAATAAGTTGATAGGCGAATAATTATTCCCTATTTTTCTGATTCAATTTGATTCAACAAAAAACCAAGACAATGATTTACGATGAAAAGTCGATTCTAACCGGGAATATTAAAGACCAAACGTTCCATCAAAAATTAATAGATGCTTTGCCCATTCCTATTTTTTACCGCGACTTAAACGGTATTTATCAAATGTGCAACAAAGCACACGAAAAATTTACGGGCAGGCTCACGGAAGAAATAATTGGAAAATCAATGTATGAAATTCATACAAAAGAGATGGCCGATATATTCTGGGGCAGAGACAGAGAACTGCTTTCAAACCCGGTTGAACAAGTGTATGAGACTCAAATGATATGCAGCGATAAAACGACACATAATATAATTTTCAACAAAGCTGTAATAAAAGATGACGACGACAAAATTATAGGAATTGTTGGTTCGATAAACGATATAACAGAACTTAAAAAAACCGAAAAACGTTTGGAAAAAGCACAGGTGACAATGGAAATTTCGTCGCACATGTTGCACAAAATTTCCTTAGGGATTATAATGGTCGATGAAAATTATAAAGTAATTGATTCCAACGAAAGTTTTGCAAAATTAATGGGAGAAGAAATTGAAGAACTCTACGAAACCATTCCGGGTCTAAAAGGTGCCAATGTAAAAGTTCTGGTGCCTGAGGTTATTCTTAAAATGCTGTCCAGTATCATGTCATCAGGAGAAGAGTTGTTAGAACGCGACCTCAAAATTCAAAATAATTTACTTCACGTTTCTGTTATAACCTTGTACAAACAACGTGTAGTAGGGGCTGTTATTCGCGATATGTCGGCACCAATGTTGGTTCGCGACGAAATAATTAACCGGGTGCAGCGTATAAACAAACAAAATATTGAAACGGTGCAAAAAATTGCTTTCCTGCTTGGTGATAACGCGGCAGAAACAGAAGAACTTCTAAATTCAATTATTCAAGCCTATCAATATGGAGACGATGAATGATCTCAATTACCACGTTGAAATTGATGTTCAGCAAAAGCGACCAAAAGGTGAAATTGCCTGTGGTGATGTTTTTCAATCGAACATTACGAAGGAAGAAGGACATACGATATTGGTGCTTAGCGATGGCATTGGGCATGGAATAAAAGCGAGTGTTTTAGCAACCCTCACTGCAACCATGGCAGTGAAATATACTAAATTACACACCATACCAGAAGTGGCAGCCCGAATTATTATGAATGCTCTCCCTAAAAGCAGTGACGGGAAAGAGAGATATGCCACGTTTACCATTATTGAAATTGAACCTGAAGGTAAAGTTCGAATTACCAACTACGACAACCCTCCGATTTTTGTTGTCCGTAATGGAAAATCATTTCAACCCAAAGAATACAATTTAAAAATCAGAGGCGAAGAAAACCTTGGAAAATTGCTTCGTTGCCGCGAATTTACAGCACATAAAGAAGACCGTATTGTTTTTATGTCCGACGGTGTGCCTCAATCGGGGCTTGGGAAAAACCAATTTCCAATGGGTTGGGGAATGGAAAAAATTGAAGATTTTATGCTGAACCAGATAAACCGGATGCCCAACATTTCGGCTACCAAACTGGCACGAAAAATCATTAACCAAGCCGTAATGAACGATAATTTTTCGGTAAAAGACGATACCACCTGTGGGGTGATTTACTTCCGGGAACCCCGGAAATTTATGCTTATTACAGGCCCACCGTTTTACAAAATAAAAGACTACGATTTTGTGGGACGGATTAAAAATTTTAAAGGGAAAAAAATAATTTGTGGTGGTACTACTGCCGAAATTATTGCCCGCGAACTAAACATTGAAGTTAAGATACAGCATAGAATAAAAGAAGCTGATGCCTTGCCGCCCAGCGCGGAAATGAAAGGTTTTGAAATGGTAACGGAAGGAATTTTAACCATGGGGAAAGTAGAAGAAATTCTGGAAAATTACAACAGTGACACACGAATGGAAAATAGTCCACCCGAAGAAATTGTAAAACTTTTGCTTCAACACGATAGTATTGATGTTATTGTTGGCACCCGGATTAACTGGGCACATCAGGATCCGGAACAACCACTTGAATTGGAATTACGTAAATTTGTAGTAAAACGAATCGTAAAAATTCTTATATATAAGTTTTTTAAGAAAGTAAAGGTTGAATATGTTTAGCCCTTTAACTTCGCTCAGAGTGTTTCTTGCAAATATAAACTAATTTACCCGAAATACTATGCTTAATTTGACACTAGTGTTAAGTAAAGTATCATGTTTCGGGTTCGTCATTCCGAATTCATTTCGGAATCTGCTGTTTGAAATAGGGATGCTGAAATAAATTCAGCATGACGTCCTAAAGTGGCACGATCGACTTGACACTAGCCGCTTAACCAAAATTGAAAATGCTAATCGCTTAGCGAGTTATCAAAATGTCATAAGATTGCTTCGTGCCTCGCAATGACGTACTTTTTGACTTTTCGGAATCGCCTCAAGTTTAAAAGAACAAATCACAACTCTTTTTTTCAATATTTTCATGCGAAAAGTACGAGTTATAAAATCGGGTAAAAAAAAAACAGAAACCAAACGGCTCCTGTTTTTTATATTTTCTTAAACTAATTACTCATACTAATTACTCACTTCTATATTAAACCATCGGATATTTTTTAAAAATAGCCTCCGATTTTGTTAAAATATCGACATATTGTGCACGTTGGTATGTAAATGGGTCTTTCATGTTTTTACGAGAAAGTTTGCCACGGAAATCATCCAAAGTCTTGTATCCTTTGTCATCCATCCATTTGTTCAAATCCATTAAAATATCTGAAACTACAGAAGGTTGATTTCTATAAATTGTGCTCACCATTTGAACGGTATCGGCACCTGCCAATATCATTTTAACAACATCGTTGGCGTCGTAAATACCCCGACTGGCACAGATACTTCCATCTAAGTTTCTGTATAACAACCCGGCATAACGCAAACTAATCATGTGGTCTTTGGGGTTACTTAATTCCCAGGGATAATAATACTCTTCGTTTTCAATGTCAATTTCGGGCTGAAAAAACCGGTTAAACAATACATAAGCATCTGCTCCGGCTTCATCAATTTTCTTAATAAAATTAAGTGGGTTGGTATAAAACAAACTTATTTTTACACTCACCGGAATACTTACTGCTTTTTTAACTGCTTTTACAATTTGTATTTGTTTTTCTTCAATCGATTCACCAGACACCTCGAAATAACCGGGAACTGCATATAAATTTATTTCTAATCCTGCCACACCTGTTTTTTCCAGTTCTTTTGCATACTCAACCCACGAGGGTTCATAAATTGCATTTAAACTGGCAAAAACAGGAACATCAATGCTCTTTACCAGTTTCTCTACATTATACAAATGTTCTTTTGGGCCGGCATGTTCCAATCCCGGAAACAGATTGGTCATTTCGGCATTTCGGTTTTCATATTCCGAAAGCTCCTCATCCATTTGAAGGTTTTCGAGCTGAATTTGCTCCTCGAAAAGCGACCGGTAAACAATTGCGCCAATTCCGGCATCTTCAATTTGTTTGATGGTTTCAGGTTTGGTAACCAAATTACTTGCTCCAAGAATAAGTGGGTTTTTTAGTTTAATCCCCATGTAGGTTGTCGATAGATCTGCCATAATTATTGATTTTTTTTTAATTGATTTATTTCTTTTTAATAGAGTAACTAAAAATAGAAATGTTTTGTTCAAGAATCAAGTTAAATTTTACCAATAAGTGATAGAAAAATACAATTTAGAAATAACGGGCCACAAAATCCAAAAAAACAGCAATCGGGTAGATGGTCAGTGAGATAATTTATTTGTCTCACTGATGCACCTCCCAC
>CAYZBC010000405.1:0-4347 GCA_964476535.1 uncultured Maribellus sp. | reverse complement strand
CCGCAGCCAGTGGCGTCACATCGTCATCATATTGGATAAAGCAAATTCCACCAATTAGAG
The DNA here is from genome assembly GCA_964476535.1 of uncultured Maribellus sp. GTDB lineage: Bacteria > Bacteroidota > Bacteroidia > Bacteroidales > Prolixibacteraceae > Draconibacterium. Next base: position 4,287 of record CAYZBC010000405.1, on the reverse strand, counting down.
GAATAATACTAGGGATAGGCCCAATCCAGCCGCCTATTCCTGTCCAAGTTCTACTTATATCTGCGTGTCTTATCTTTAAATAAATGGGAACTGAAAATGCGTTTATTATTTCACCGTTATAAGCCTTGGTCAGCGAAATATCCACATCATAGTTAATCTTATAGACATATCCATGCCACGCTGGCACAAAAATTAAGAACCCAGGGAAGTTGATAGGTAGATTCCAAAATGAACCTTTATATTCCGGCTTAATATTAATCTGTGCAATAACATCAACTTTCCGAGAACTTGTTTTTAAATATGGGAGTATAACTTCAACCTGTTTTGCCAGTTCCGAGCTAATTCCCTTAACTAGAGACAGGGATCCATAGTCATTAGCTTGTATTGTAGGAATAATCCCGACAGAAATCTTTTTTGCAGGAGAATGAAGTTCCATACTCCGATAAGTTTTTATATTTTTAATTTCCAATTGGTGAGCACAACCGGTAATGAATGTCATAATTATCAATGCTGTTATGCTAAGAATAAATCTATTTCTATTTTGATTCATAATCATCTCTCCTTTTCTTGTTTTGATTGTTAATTTTTAAAGAACAATGTTTCTAATTAAACAATACACACTATGGCTTACTTTGTCAAAAGATTCCCTGCATTTATCCACAGGTATCCTGAGCCCATTCTTTTATCTTCTATATCAAGACTTTGTTTCCCTTATTTGCCCTTAATCATACAGACTATTTCAATACTATCCTCGATGATCTCAGGCTTTCCTTCAATTAGTTTCACATCGTATCTCACTCCTTCGAGCCTTTTTCCTGAAACTAGATAAACGGTCAGGTCACATTGATGCTTATTTTCACAGCTAAATTCGTAATTAACAATCGTTGAGTTAGCCGAAAGCAAATCAAATTTTTCACTGTCGAGTTGCGTGAATCCCGAATTGTCTTTTTTGAAATAATGTTTTATTTTAGCTCCTTCCCTGAAAATAATTATATCCAGAATTCATCTTTCCCGAATGCTTCAACGTTAAATCAACCAAGTCCTGATTTAAAAACTGTTTTACTGCTTTTAAAGCTTCCTCTGCCGAGAGGCTCAATGGAATCAATAATCTCTTAGAAGATGTTGATTGTTCCTTTGGAGAGGATTTCGCTTCTTTTTTTCTCTGATTTTAAGATCTTCTTGTGATGATTTTAAAGAAGGTTGCTTGCTCTGAATATCTCTTTGCTGCGTTGGAGTTGCTTCTTGTTCTCCTTTACCCAATCCTCTCCCTTTTCTTTCTTCAATCTTTCCAGCACTTTTTTGTGATGATCTTCGTAAAGTTTCTCGATAGTATTCTGTTTGTTCATAACGAATTAATCTCTTTCTTTTCCGCTTTTAAAAACCGTTTCACCGACTTTAAAGCTTCCTCCGGCGAGAGGCTTAAGGGAATCAATAATAGCTTTGATGATGTTGATTGTTCCTTCTTTGCCTTTGGAGAAGGTTTCGCTTCTTTTTTGGGCAACCTCATTCCGAAGATCCTCCCATTTATTTCTTTCTTGTCCTCCTCTGTCAATTCTCTTCGTGTAATCGTTACCATTTTCTCGTTTCACCTCCTTCTAAACAAAAAAAGCCCGCGCTAAAAAGCACGAGCTTAAAACTTCAACTCTATTTATTCACTTTTTAGCACATTTATAAAGCGGAGCAATATGCTCAAATTACCGCTTAATTTTTACTCTAGCACATTTTTATTCTTTATGCAATTGCGTTAACCGCTTAAACCCGAATATAGAGGGAAAAGATGGCTCTGAGTTTATTCTCAACTCTCTGCGTTATAAGGAGTTATGGAGAATAACAAGATAATGCTAAAAGAGGATAATTATAGTTATAAAAGATAAACAGGTATGCGTAAGCTACAGTCTAACGTCGGGGAATATTTATTATGTAAACTAAATATATCAGAGAATTTAGCCTTTTACTTATATAGAAAGGGGAATTTACGCCCCCGGGGGAACGGGGATGGCGGTCGATTATGATATACCTCTAGCGTACAGAATTTTCCTAATAAAAAGGAATATTTTCACTGATTTTAAATACTGTTCAAACTTCTTCATTAAATCACTCAATTATTAACAAGATTTATTATTATGCAGTCACCCGTTTAATAATAAGTAGAATTGCATAAAGTGGCAAAATCAAGCCTAAAACTCGTATTTTTGCACAAAAATTCTTTGACACATATAAAATTATTCGCTATCTTGAACATAATAAAGGTAACTGTTCAATGATGTATGTTGGCTGCGGAGAAAACTGAATGACCGAACAACTCATACGACAAATCAATGCTTGGCACAGCATCGGCATGATTATCCCCATGCTCATTGCCTTTCTCGTGGGTATTGTGGTGTGTCTCTACGGATTCCGGATATTCAAGGTTCTCTTGGCCATTTTCGGTTTCATTGTTGGTTTTGCTCTCAGTGCTGTTGCAGGGATGTCGCAAACGAATAGCGAAGCTGTAGGATTAATCCTCGGGTGTGGCGGAGGGATTGTCTGCGCCTTTCTTTTCAGACTTCTGTATCCCGTAGGAGTTTTCTTGTTCGGCGCAGCCATCTGTGGTGCCGCTGGTGGAATCGGTTGTAAAGATGTCGCCGCCGGCATTGTGTTTGGTCTGATTGGAGGCGTGCTTTCCTTAGTTATTCAGAAGTTCGTGATCATTCTTCTCACTGCTTTTGCAGGGGCAGAGGCAATGATCTCTTCTTTTGCATTTTTCATCTTTGGAAATGAAGTCATTCCCCTACAGGCATGGCAGAACATGACTAGCAACTTTCCTGAATATCTTCATGCGCAAGTGACGCAACAACTAACCAAATGGGTACTATGCCTCATTGTCGGCATCGTCGGAATCGTGTTCCAGTATCGCAACATTGCAAAAGTCAAGGCGAAGGAACCATCAGAAGCAAAAGAGCGTGGACAAACAACGGGCAGCAGCCAACAAGCCGAGTCCACCGTACCATCGGAAGTCGCGCCAGGCGCGTCTCCCCCTGTCCGTGGACAAACAACGGGCAGCAGCCAACAAGCCGAGTCCACCGTACCATCGGAAGTCGCGTCGGGCGCGTCTCCCCCTGTCCGGTGACTCGCGACGTTCTTTTCTTTACTTCCACAAACCTATCCTATTCTCTCTGGCTTCTCTTTCATATTTTCTGAACTGTTCAAGATATTTAAAAGGATAGCGAGTATAAGCATGTCCATATCCCTGCTTGATTAGCTCTGCATTGAGCATTAGCTCTACACTGGCTCTATTTTTAAATTCTAGCATATCTCTGACATCGTTAGTCATAACATACACATAGGCTAAAACCCTGTTATATTTATCTTTCCTTTGCCAATCATATTCAAGCCTAACCTTCTTCCCTTCTACCATTCTTTTTGTGAAATTTGACGCTTCTTTGCCGAAGTATTCTACTGGTTTTTTTGGATGGACTGTTTCTGGAGTGTCAACGCCTATTAACCTGACTTTGCCAATACCTTCGACAACGATAGTATCTCCGTCAACTACTCGGGTGCAGGTATAATAAGGCGTAGTTGTTTCAGCCTGAAGTGTGGTACAGAAACAGAAGATCAAAGAGATAAGAAAAAATAAATACTTTTTCATTCTTTCAAATCATATATTGATTTATTTATAACATATGTTTTTGCAACCTTATCATGTAGGGTTTGCTTATTAGGAGTAAAGAAAGCTGGTAATAGTCCAAAAAAAAGTGTTAATGGATTCAATATTAATTTTCCTATCAATTCTCTGACGACAATTTTGCTCCATGATAAATATTCAAAATTATGATCCACGATGAAAATTTGGCATACTAATTTACCAGCAGAGCCTCCATATTTTTTAATCAAAAATGCTTGAAGTAAAAATAAAATAATAATGTAAATATATAAATCCATATAATCATATTTCATATTTTGAATCCCAAGCAACAAACAATACCCTATAAATCCAAGACAGCCAACAATCAAGTCAATCGCTCCTGCAAATATTCTTCTAGTAACTCCGCTATAAGGAAAGTTTTTACTCGGTATAAAACGAAAAAGTGCAGAGCAATTCGGGCAAGAAACTCTTAGCTTTCCCTTGCTTATTGGAACCGCAAGCTCCGAAAAACATTGGCTACATAATATTTTTACTCGGTTATTATCAAAAAACCCTCTGAAAAAACATACATTTTCTCTTTTATTCCAAGGTTGAAAGATAAGTCCAATTATTATTAAAAAGATAATCGCTATTTCAAAATAAAACACAGCTTTATTCCTATC
>CAYZBC010000404.1:1801-4349 GCA_964476535.1 uncultured Maribellus sp. | reverse complement strand
CTAAATAAGTTACAAATGAAGTTTGAGGATTATTCCATTTCGTTCGAGATAAAAAAGAACCTGGAGAAACTAGGGTTTCGCAGACCAACCGATATTCAATTTAAAGCAATTCCGCCCATAATGAAGGGCGAAGATGTTTTGGCAATAGCACAAACCGGCACCGGAAAAACAGCTGCATTTGCCATTCCTGTTTTAAATACAATTCAGAAAGGTAAAAAAATTAAAAGGGCAGATGGAATTAAATGCCTTGTAATGGTTCCTACTCACGAACTGGCCAAACAAATAACAGAAGTTTTTAAAACTATTGGGAACAATACCGGTATAAAAACAATTGGAATTATTGGCGGAGTTGATCAGGCACCTCAAATTGCCGATTTGGAAAATGGAGTTGATATTCTTGTTGCCACTCCGGGTCGTTTGTTCGATTTGGTAAGTCAGGGTTACTTAAAATTACATCGCATTGAAATCTTAATACTGGATGAAGCCGACCACATGCTCGACCTCGGTTTTATAAAAGACATTAACGATCTGATTAAACATTTACCGAATAAAAGACAAACATTATTCTTTTCGGCTACCATTAACCTCAAAATTAAAAAGCTGGCTTATTCACTGGTGAATAAACCTATTCGAATTCAGATTTCCCCAAAAAATCCGGTTGCAAAAAACATCGACCACTCGGTTGCTTTTATTGAAATGGACGATAAACGTGCTTTCCTGGAAAGATTAGTAACTGAATACCCGGAAAGCAAAATACTGGTATTTGTGCGCACAAAAGTACGGGCAGAGCGAGTAAAAAAAGCAATGGAACGGGTTAAAATTGAAAGCAATACTATTCACAGCGACAAGGAACAAATAGAACGCTCGCAAACGATGGAAGATTTTTACCAGGGCACCATAAAACTGTTAATAGCTACAGATGTAAGCGCGCGGGGAATTGATTTTCCTAGCATTGATTTTGTTGTAAATTACGATTTACCTGAAGTTCCTGAGAATTATGTACACCGCGTTGGAAGAACAGGACGAGGCAAAAAAAAAGGGCAGGCAGTTTCTTTTTGTAGCACCGAAGAAAAAGAGATATTAACTGAAATTGAGACTTTTCTGGATAAAGAAATTAAAGTGATGGAAATTGAAAGAGAAACCTACAGAGAAACTCTTGATTTTACAAAAGACACCGACAACAATTGGAAAAAGTTAATTCGGGAAAATGAAAAAGAACAGCGCGAATTTGAAGCAAAGAAAAAAAAGAAGAAGAAAAAATAAGAAAGGGATCAGTTTTCAGTCGCAGTTTTCAGTTTTTCATTCAACAATTTATCAGTTACAAAATCTATTCTTGTATTTCAGTATCCAAATTTTTCACCCAAATGTTTCGCAAATGCGATGTGGTAACCCACGAACAAATTCCAAATGGTTTTGAAAGATCGACTTCTGGACGGACGTATAATTCATGACCTTCGTATTCAAAATCAACTAATTTTTCATCATCAATCCAGGCCGTAATTTTTTGATCGTTAACCCGAAGTTTGATATTATACCATATATTCTTGTCGAAACGTTTCAGAATTTTTGTACTATTATCCGAAGCATCTGCACCATCGACGCAGCTTAATCCAACCACCGGACCACCCCAGCCACCAACAATTAAAGAGCAAAAATCGTCATTAACCGGGAATGTCATTCCACAGAAAAAGTCATTTCCAGAAGTTTTCATCGCTTCTAAATGCACTTCATAATTTACTTTTGGGAAATCTTTTTTCCAGGTAATTCCAGTGCATCCATCGCCATAATTAAGAATGATTTTGCCGTCAGAAATCGAAACTGGACCTTGCGGACCGAACTGGGTAACCTCCCACCCCTCCAATGTATTTCCATCGAAAAGATAAGTTCCATCCACTTCTTCCAATTCAGGAGCTACTACTTTCGTTTGCTTTTCCTGTTGGCTTCTGTTTCCTGAACAATTTATAAAAAATATAATTATAACAAGGAAAGTGATATTTCTAAAACATTTACTTTTATTATTTTTCATGACAATTTAATTTTATGAATGAAGGTACAGAAAAAAAAGTAATATATGTACTAATGGATGCAGCGATTTCCCAGTCTAACGTCTGGCAGGCAAAACACTGCTCAAGATTAACGAATCGGAATTAGCTACGCTGAACGCTGTTTCGTAAAGTCCGGGAGATATTATTCAATAATATTTATCAACCAATTGAAACCTCTACTCTAAATATTTATAACCCAAACTATTTACCGTTGCTTCCACTTTTTTGAGATCTATTTTTGTTCCCGAGATTTTTACTGTATTACTACTATTATCGGCCACTACATTTGTGATTCCTTTTAAAGCTTCCAGATTTCTCTTTACATTTGCTTCGCAATGCGAGCAAGTCATCCCCTCCACTTTTACCGTAATTCCTTCTATTTTTTTAATGCGCATTTTCTTTAAATATTTTTGAAAAAAGTAACCTCCACAAATTGCAAAAACCAAAACGATTGCAGAAGTTAATTGCAACCATTCTGGAAGCATTTCGTGGCCTGTTCCATC
>CAYZBC010000404.1:0-1701 GCA_964476535.1 uncultured Maribellus sp. | reverse complement strand
CGAAAAAGAGAATGTCGTTTATCTTCCAGTTTCGGCTCGCTGCATGCACATGAATCGTCATCGCAGGTTTCTTCGGTTTTTCCGAGTGTAACAGAATCGATTTTAAAATTGGCAAAAGGAGAAGCCACAATCGGAGCCGATTTTTCTTTCACCAGCCAATTGGTTAATACACCACAGACAACACCAGTAACAAATGCAACAATAGGGCGCAACAAAGCAAACGGCCAACCCAACATTGAATAAGTAGCAAAAATAGAATCGACACCGGTTTGTGGCGTTGATATTAAGAATGAATTGGTCGCCCCTCTGGAGGCGCCATTTTTGAAAAATGAAATTCCCGTGGGAATTACACCACAAGAACAAAGAGGCATTGGGATTCCTAATAAAGACGCATTCAACGCTGATTTAAAATTTGATTTACCCAAATATTTATCGATGTGTTTTTGAGGAAAATAAACTTTTAACAAACCGGCAAAAATTAACCCCAACAAAAGCCAAGGTGCCATTTCCAGTAGCAAAAACCACAATTCAGCAAAATATTTTTCTATAAATTCAATCATAACAACTTTTTAAACAAATGAATCCGACTGTCGTTTGAACAGCAACAAAATAAAGAATTTTATTAGATTGAAATGTTATATAATTTTGGAAAATACTTACAAATTTTTGGGGAAATCATTGAAGTCAGTGTGAGAGAAAATCAGATTGAATGCAGCTAAACTATTTTTCAACCATGCTTAATATTATAGAACCGTTCCTGTGTTTTCTACGCAGAAGGAACGGTTCTATAGAATTCGATACACCCAATATTTACTTATTCCATAATTTCCACATACAACTGTGTTGCTTCAACTTTTTTGACAATAATACTCTCATCCTTATCAATGAATCCATTTTCTGCAACAGCATCATAAACTTCGCCGTCAATTAAAACTTTCCCTGCGGGACGAAGTATGGTTTGTGCAACTCCTTCTTTTCCTTTTAAAACAAAAAGTGAAGTTTCGACACACACAAAACCATCGGTAACATTTTGTACAGCTTTTAGCGACATATTTTTAAACATTCCCGAGTTGGCCGAAAACATTTTGTTGCCGAGATAAAGAGCAATTACAAACCCTCCAAAAACACCTACCACAACTGTGGTTATTGCGATTCCAATTCCATCAATTTCAACATTTTCAAAATCAAAATTCACATTGTTAACCAAACTTAACACCAAGCTTACAAAAACAATTAACACGCCCGAAACCCCGGCAATTCCAAATCCCGGAATCACAAATATCTCAAGTGCAACCAGAATTACCCCAATAACAAATACCATTATTTCCCAATTAGCAGCCAAGCCTTCCAGATACAATGGAGCAAAATATGCTACTGCGGCAAGAATAGCAATTCCAAGTGCAAAACCTATTCCGGGCGACTGCATTTCAAAGTAGATTCCACCAACTATCCCCATTATAAGTAATCCTGAAATCATTGGATGTACCAAAAACCCTATAATTTTTTCAATCCAGGAAGGTTCGTATTCAACAATGGTATATTCTTCAACACCCACTTTTTTCAATACCTCTGGAACATTTTCAGCCAAGCCTTCGCAATATCCATTTTCTATTGCCTCAGCCGGAGTAAAGGTTAATACTTTCCCTGTATCCGAAATTCCTTCAACAAAAACACTTTGGTCAACCATTGCTTCTGCAATCA
>CAYZBC010000403.1:0-4351 GCA_964476535.1 uncultured Maribellus sp. | reverse complement strand
CATGAAAAATACTGGGGGTATATTTCTGATATCTTGCGAAAAGCAAAAAAATAAATAAAGAAAATTCTTAAAGTTGACTATCCCCGTGGCAGAGCCAAGGGGTATTACGCCAACTTTATTTCAGCCCAAAAGCTGAAAATCGAATTTTCATTATTTCACCCCTCTTTCAACCGGCAATTGCCGGTTGACATCTCCCCTAAAATTCAGGGGAGAGCATATAGAACCCCGAGGCAAAGCCTCGAGGAATTCTTTTGATTAAAATCGAGATTTGGATTACTGAAAGTCAGAAACAGGTTTGGAAGTTTATCAGAAACCACAAAATTTGATAACAATTATAGTTCATGTAATGGACAACTTTCTGTTTGACTGATTCATCGAACTAAAAGTCCACGTAACCGCAAAATACTATCCGTTAAACGGTTTAAAACCACTTAACGGATAGTTATTTTTCTATTTTACAATTGGTGTTAAAACCAAATTCCGATAAGAAACTGTTCCATGGTCGCCCTGTAAATAAATTGGACCAGCTTTGAATACATCTGCACTCATTGCGCCGCCGGTTGGTCCATAAACAGGCTGATTATCAATTATTGTTTTACCATTCAAAATTACAGTTACATGTCGTTCGCAAAGTGTAATGTCCAATTTCTGCCATTCACCTGCTGGTTTTTCTGCAGATTGCGATGGGGTAACCCTACTATATAATGCACCCATATTATGTGAATCCAACTCTTTTCCATACGAATCAAACACCTGTATTTCATACATTCCACGCAAATAAACGCCACTGTTACTATGTTCAGGAACACTGACTTCAAGTTTTATGTTAAAATCTTCAAATTCCTTTTCTGTCCGGAGATTGCCATAACTCACCCTTTTCCCTGGTATCTGAACCGGATCAGTTACCAAAATACCGTCAACAACCTTAAAACCATTGGTTTGTTTCGGGTCAATTAATTTCCAACCGGTAAGATCTTTACCATTAAAAAGTTGTATTGGCTCTCCGTATTTAACTTTTGATAAATCCGGGGCTGAACCAACATCTGGGAGTTTCCACCCTTTAAATTTAGTTTCGTTAACACCCTTTCCATCGCGGGCAGGTTCTACCGAAACACCGGTTAATTTGTCCCCTTTCCTTTTAAATTTATAGGTTTGAGTAACCAAATGTTTACGATCTTCCGATTTTACAATTTCAGAAGTTCGTGTAACTACCAAGTTATTGTCATCAACAAAATAAACATTGGACACAGGAACTACACTACCTCCCCGCCAAAGTAGGTCAGCGTCTAAAAATCCATCCTTTTCGTGAACTTCGAGCCACCCAACCGAACCTCCGTCAATATCGATAGTCCACATTCCAAGAAAATCGTTTTTTGAATTTTGTGCATTAGAAATAAAAGCAGCAAGCACCAAAACTGCAACCAGAATAAATTTAAATTTTTTCATTTTAAAAGTTTTGTGAATTGATTTATTTTGATTGTAAACTTACAAAAAAAGGCTCACTGATAATCATCATTCCAGTTAAAATAGGAATCTTATGAGTAGAAAAATAAGATTCCCGCTTTTGAGGGAATGACGGAATAAAACAAACTATACACCGTTATATGAAGAGAGTCGAAAGAAGCTAATATATCAAATCACAGGCATCAGCCGGCATCCAGTGTTTATGTTTGCCATCCCATTTTACATTGCAACCAATTGGATTAGTAACCGGAATTGAGACTTCTCTACTGGCTATTAATTCCTCCAATGTTTGTTCCAAATCATTCACCACAATCTTTGATACTTCGCGCGGATTATCAACTGCCCGTCCCGTATAAACAAGTCTCCTTTTTTCATCGAACACAAAAAAATGAGGAGTTCGTAAAGCACCGTACGCCAATGCAACTTCCTGCGATTCGTCGTACAAATATTTCCAGGGGAAATTATGCTCCTTCATTCGGGCAACCATGTGTTTAAAATCATCCTCCTCGTAAGTATTTTTACTGTTTGAATTTATTGCCACAAATTCTACCCCAAAACCTGCAAATTTTTCTGCTGTTGCACGGGTCACTTCGTCGCTGTTAATTACATACGGACAATGATTACAGGTAAAAAAGACGACCAAATATTTAAAATCTCTAAAACTTTTCAAAGTATAAAATTTTCCATCAGTCGCAGGCAAATTAAAATCTATCGCCTTTGAACCTATTTCTAATGTAAATGCCATATTGTTTTGTTAAGAAATGATGAATAAAACTATTTTCAATTTTTCAAATCAATTAAAATCTTCAGTACTTTTAACCAATTAAAACATTCTTTTGTTTCAATTGGAAAAGAAATCTTTATAAAATGAATCGAGACGAAGCACAAATTAAAATAACAGACCTCCGAAACGAACTGGCAGAACACAATTACAACTATTACGTTTTGGCAAAACCCGAAATCAGCGATTACGATTTCGACATGAAACTGAAAGAGCTGGAGAAACTGGAAGCCGAATTTCCACAATTTGCCGACCCCAATTCGCCAACACAAAGAGTTGGCAGCGATATCAGCAAAGATTTCGAGCAGGTTGAACATAAATATTCCATGCTTTCGCTTTCCAACGCTTATTCTGAAGAGGAGATAAAGGATTTTGACACCCGCGTAAAAAAGATAATTGAAACCGATTGCGATTATGTTTGTGAACTGAAATTCGATGGTTCATCAATAAGTCTGACTTATGAAAACGGCGAATTGATTCGAGCAGTAACACGAGGAGATGGAGTAAAAGGCGACGATGTTACAACCAACGTGCGTACCATAAAATCGATTCCCTTAAAATTACGTGGAAACGATTATCCCGATAATTTTGAAATTAGAGGCGAAATATTAATGCCTTTTAAAGTTTTCGATGAATTAAATGAAGAGCTCGAAAAAGAGGGTGAACAGTTATTGGCAAATCCACGGAACACTTCTGCCGGAACACTAAAGATGAAAAACTCATCGGTAGTAGCTTCCCGAAAACTGGATGCCTATTTATATTATATGTTGGGTAAAGATTTGCCCATGGACGGCCATTACGAAAACCTTCAAAAAGCAAAAGAGTGGGGATTTAAAATATCGGATGCCATCGAAATCTGTAAAAATCTGGATGAAGTTTACGCATTCATAAAAAAATGGGATGTAGAACGGCACAAACTCCCGGTTGCCACCGACGGAGTTGTAATTAAAGTAAACTCTAAAAATTTACAGGAGAATTTGGGATTCACTGCAAAATCGCCACGCTGGGCAATTGCGTACAAGTTTAAGGCTGAAAGTGTTTCGACAGTACTAAAGTCGGTTTCGTACCAGATTGGAAGAACTGGTGCAGTTACTCCAGTGGCAAATCTGGAACCCGTGCACATTGCAGGAACCATGGTAAAACGCGCTTCGTTGCACAATGCTGATATCATTCAAAACCTTGATTTGCACATTGACGATACTGTCTTTGTGGAAAAAGGCGGCGAGATAATTCCAAAAATCACCGGAGTTGATTCATCGAAACGACATCCCATGTTTTCGCCGGTCGTATTTATTGAAAACTGTCCGGAATGTAAAACCCCATTAATTAGAAAAGAGGGAGAATCTGCTTTTTATTGTCCCAACGAAGACGGCTGTCCGCCACAGATAAAAGGAAAAATGGAGCATTTTGTAAGCCGAAAAGGAATGGACATTGACGGACTTGGCCAGGAAACCATTGAACTTTTGTATAACAAAGGATTTGTAAAAGGAATTACAGATTTCTATCAGTTAAAAAGAGAGCAACTTGTCAACCTGGATCGAATGGGAGAAAAGTCAGCACAGCGAATATTCGATGGTTTAGAAACTTCAAAAAATGTACCTTTTGAACGCGTTTTATTCTCGCTTGGAATTCGTTTTGTAGGTGAAACAGTTGCCAAAACATTGGTAAAAAAATTACATACAATTGAAAAAATTCAATCCGCTATTTTTGAAGAATTAATTGATATTGATGAAATTGGCGATAAAATTGCTGAAAGTGTTATCGATTGGTTTTCCATTGAAAAACACCTTCAACTAATTGAAAATCTTAAAGAATTTGGACTTCAATTTGAAATTAGCGAAGATCAATTAACAGGTAGAACTGAAAAACTAAAAGGATTAAACATCATAATTTCAGGTACTTTTGAAATTCATTCGCGGGATGAACTCAAAAAAATGATTGAACAGAACGGAGGTAAAAATGTAGGGTCAATTTCAAAAAAAACCAGCTATTTATTGGCGGGCAAAAACATTGGACCGAGTAAATTAGAAAAAGCTACAAAACTGGGAGTACCAATTATTTCAGAAAAGGATTTTCTAAAAATGTTGGATTGATTTCATTCATACT
>CAYZBC010000402.1:2021-4364 GCA_964476535.1 uncultured Maribellus sp. | reverse complement strand
ACGGAACCACACGATCCACCGTTAACAGGAATGGAAAACGACCGCGACCCACGAATAGAATCATTCGTAAAAGATTTCAAACCACTTAAAATCGGCACGATTCATTTAAAAAAAGGAATGGGGACATTAACGCTAAAAGCATTGGAAGTCCCCGGTTCGCAAGTAATGGATTTCAGGCTACTAATGTTGAAAAGACTTTAACCTGCCTGAAGTTCGTCGGCATTGGGCAAGTGTCCAACTAATTTGCCTGGCTCGTGAATTAATATTGGAATATGTTGAGGACAAATCCAAAAATCGTTATTTTTAAATTCAATATGCACCAATGGGACTTCTTCTTGATCTCTTTTACAAAATACACAAACTTTCTCCATAATTTTTTTGTTTCTAAATTTTCAGGATGCAAATATGAGAAAAAAATATTAAAAAGTATTTTTTTTTATTTGAACCGCAGTTTATTCATTTACGTATGGTATCCTTAAATACGTTTATAATTTCTTGTTTAAAAAAGAGGCAAGTAATTTATTCTTTTACTGACTCACACAAATACTCACTTCCTTTTTTTATCTTTCGGATTCATAAAAATACGTTAATAATGAAATCCTTTTCCGTGGTTTTTACATTACTTTTTCTACTCGTTTTAACTAAAACGAACGAAGCCAACCAACAAAAAAATATAATTCCTGCTAAGGCTAAATCCGATACTACAATTATATATTTAAAGGATTATGGATTAGAAAAAACCCGTAAAAAAGATTGTGTTAAAATAATTAATAAGGCTTTGGAAAGTGTGCAAGGAAATCATCCCAAGAAGCTTGTTTTTCAACGGGGTGAATACCATTTTTACCCGGAACACACACAACGAAAATATTATTTCGAATCGAACACCACCGACGAAAACCCTAAAAAATGTGCATTTCTTTTTGAGAATATCAAAAACCTTATTATTGAAGGAAATGGAAGCACTCTCATTTTTCACGAGCAAATGCAACCCTTTACCTTCGATAATTGCGAAAATATAATTCTGAAAGATGTGAATATCGATTGGGATCAGCCACTAATTGCACAAGGAGAAGTGTTAAAAGTTACGGATGAATTTATCGAACTTGGAATTAATTTGAAAGAATCGCCTTACCGCACAGAAGAGGGCAAACTTTTTTTCAACAATGGAAGATGGGAAAAAGAGCCATGGAAAGGAACGATGGAATTCGATGGAACAGGACGTTTTGTTGTTCCACAAACAGGAGATTCGGGATGTCTTGGAAAAGCTTGGGAAGGTTACTTAACCGAAAACATTATTCCCGGAGTTATTCGGGTGCATTTTCCATTTCAGCGTAAACCTGCCGTTGGAAATTTTTTGGTAATGCGACATGCCGAACGAATTCATTCTGGTATTTTTATTCAGGAATCGAAAAATATTACCGTCGAAAATGTGAATCTGTACCATGCAACCGGACTTGGAATTTTAGCACAATTTAGCGAGAATCTAACATTCGACCGTTATCGTGCAATTCCAAACCGAAAGAAAAACAGGTATTTTGGAGGGGGTGACGACGGTCTTCAAATTTCGAACTGCAAAGGATTGATTACCGTAAAAAATTGTGAATTCGAAGGATTAATGGACGACCCGATTAATGTGCACGGTACAAGTGTACGAGTGGAAGAGATTATTTCTGAAACTCAAATGAGGTGTAAATTTATGCACCATCAAAGTATCGGAATGAATTGGGGTCACCCCGGCGATAAAATAAGTTTTATCGAAAATTCAACAATGAATTCAATTGCTACCGGAAAAGTAACAAGTTCTAAATCATTAGATAACGAAAACTTTATTCTGACTTTCACTGAATCGATTCCCAAAGAATTGGAGGTAAAAGACGCACTCGAGAATCTTACGTGGAGTCCCGATTTGCATGTTACCGATTCGCATTTCAAAAGTTGCCGGGCACGCGGAATTTTGGTTTCAACCCCCGGAAAAGTAGCAATTGAAAATAACATTTTCGAATCGAGTGGAAGTGCAATTCTCATTGCCGGAGACGCTAATGGTTGGTTTGAATCGGGTGCGGTAACCGACGTTTTAATTAGAAACAATGTTTTTACTGAACTTTGTAACACAAGTTCGTATCAGTTCTGCGAAGGGATTATTTCAATTTTTCCAATCATCCCCAAATTGGATTTAACCACTCCCCCGTTTCATAAAAACATTAGAATCGAAGGCAACAAATTTAGTCCGTTCGATTATCCTGTTCTTTTTGCGAAATCAGTTGATGGAATATCATTTGATAACAACACAGTTAACCGAAGTACTCGATTTGAGCCCTATCACCACAGAAAACAGACCTTTTC
>CAYZBC010000402.1:0-1921 GCA_964476535.1 uncultured Maribellus sp. | reverse complement strand
ATGGAAAACAACGACATAATTCGCCGCATCCGTTACTCCTTCGATTTCGATGACAATAAAATGATTCAGGTTTTTGCATTGGGCGAATCAAAAGTAACCCGAACGCAAATTAGTGGCTGGTTGAAAAAAGATATCGATCCTGGCTACATAACTTTATCAGACTTTCAGCTCGCCATTTTTTTGAATGGATTAATCGCTCTAAAACGTGGCAAAAAAGAGGGTCCAAAAGTTATTCCTGAAAACAAATTAAACAACAATGTTATTTTCAGAAAACTTAGAATTGCCATGAATCTAAAAGACGATGATATTCTGGAACTGTTAAAACTAGTTGATATAAACATTAGTAAACACGAATTGAGTGCCTTTTTCCGTAAACCCGGACAGAGCCAATACCGCGAATGTAAAGACCAGATTTTAAGAAAATTCCTTCGTGGAGTGCAAATGAGTTATCGCGATAATAAATAATACCACTATTCAAATATCAGAGCTGTTGCTTTGTATCTTCTTTATACAAAACGTTCACTTTACATTGCTTGCAGAAAACAAATGAGAAATATTTTACTTATAATACTGTTCCTAACTTTTGGATTTAAACCGTTTGCGCAAAGTCTCAGCGACTTATCTTTTGGTACCGATTCCACTTTTGAGGTAATGACTTGGAACATCGAACATTTCCCTAAAAATGGGCAAACTACAATCGATTCGCTTATTCAAATCATTCGGGCTCTGGATATTGATGTAATTGCTTTGCAGGAAATCGACGACAAAGTACACTTTGTTCAGTTAAGAGATAGTTTAAATTTATATGGTTGGAGTGGTTATTTTGTTGACAGCGAATATTCCGGCTTGGCTTATTTTTACAAAACAGATGAAATTGAGTCTGTTACTATCTTTGAGATTTACACTACTTTATGGACTGAATTCCCCAGAGCCCCGCTGATGATGGAGATGAAATTCAAGAACGAAAACCTGACAATTATAAACAACCATTTTAAATGTTGCGGAAACGGAATTCTTGAAATAAATAATTCAAACGATGAAGAAACACGAAGGTTAAATGCCAGCAAATTACTCGATCAATATGTAAATGAAAACTACCCCAACGACAGAGTTATTATACTGGGAGATCTCAACGATATAATCACCGATAGCAAGAACAATAATGTTTTTGTGCCTTTTATAGACAACCCTAAATCCTATTTGTTTGCTGACATGGATATTGCTGAAGGCAGCAATACAAACTGGTCGTACCCATCGTGGCCCTCACACATCGATCACATTCTTATTACAAACGAATTGTTTGAAGCATTTGCAGATAATACTTCATTAATTGAAACCATACAAATCGACAATTATCTTCAAGGTGGAATGAATAAATACGATGATATTATTTCTGATCACCGCCCCGTGGCCATGAAAATATCGAATCAGAAAATAACAGCTGCGATTGATTTTAGCATTAGTAAAAACAAATTGATCAACTACCCCAATCCTTTTCAAAATTCAACCACAATTTTATTTAATCCTGCAAATGAAAACACCAGAATTGAAATCTATAATTTAAACGGATATAAAATAGAAAGTTTCACCGTTGATAGAAATCAAAGTTCGATTATTTGGGAGACAGTAAATAAGCCAAGTGGAATCTTTTATGCGAAACTATTTGAAGGCAATAAGATTAGAGCCACTAAAAAAATGGTACTATTAAAATAAAAAATCTCGTCGAATGAAGATTTACAAATAGCCTGAGTGAAATGATTTTTTTTTGCGAAAAAGTAGCAAAAAAACCGTTTCGTAAAAAAATATAAAAGTTGAAATTTCAATCCATTTTCAACAAAAAGAGTCTTTTGCTTTTCCTACATTGCATGTTTAAAACTTAATCGGAAATTGTATTTTCATAAAATATTAAAACTTTAAGTAA
>CAYZBC010000401.1:0-4364 GCA_964476535.1 uncultured Maribellus sp. | reverse complement strand
AAAGACATCCAAATTATACGTTTCTCTGATTTCTAAAAATGGTTTATAATAGTTGGAAGCACTTTTATAATCGCGCATGTAATAACAGATTTTCCCAACTTCCTGCATTATATCAAATCGGGTTGAATCTTTTTGAAATGTAGATTTTAGAAGATTTTTTGTTTGAGGAAGATCTTTGTTTTTTGCATATAAAATGAAAGCTTTGACATATTCAGAATACAAATTTACCGAATCGTATTCAAGCGATTTGTACGTTTTAATTTACACTTTCCGATTCAGACTTAACAAAATAAATCCTTTCATGAGTCAGTTAAACAGCAGGGAAAGACCTGAATGTAAAAGAAACGCAGGGAGGTTCAACTGCTTTGACTACTGCCGCCGTTTTTGGTAAAACTGAAATTGCTTTGGCATTAGTCAATGCAGGTGCCGATGTAAACATCATAAATAATGACGGTTCAACTCCACTACATACCGCCGCTTTTTTCTGTCACACCGTGCTGGGTTTAAAACTTGATTTTGAACAACTGAAAACTAGTCGCCCTGTAATTGCCGAAATGCTGAAGCAATAAAGTTTCTCATTTTTATGACAATAAATCACAAAAAATAATGTCAAATAATTTAGACATTGTGTATAGTTTATTTATCTTTGTGTCAAATATTAATTACAAATAGTAAATTTATTCATACATTTAAAATTTAAAGTCATGTCGTACAGAGAAAAGGAAAACATTGTAAACATCTTCAGTTCAATTCTGATTACTCCGGTTTATGCCTGGATTATTTATTTGAAGCAGCAGGCTGGAACAATAGATTTAACTGATGATTTTCAAAAATGGGGAATTATATTTCTAATTTTTGCCGGTGTATCTATCGTGGCCAGGATTATTATTTATATCATTTTCCACATTATTAATGCCATTGCAACGAGAGAAGAAAAAATTCCGGCTGAAGATGAACGGGACAAACTGATTAAATTAAAAGCTACGCGGAATTCGAGTTATTCTTTCTCGATTGGATTTTTTATGGCAATAATTGCTCTTGCTATGGGGATGCCTTCATACTGGCTTTTTATACTCTTTGTGATAAGTGGTGTAATCTCAGAATTGATCGATAACGGTTCGCAAATGTATTATTACCGGAAAGGAGTTTAACATGAGTAAAAGTCAAATTCAGAATAATCTACGAAGATTGCGTTTCAATGCCAATGAAATGACACAGCAGCTATTGGCAGATAAAGTAGGCGCTTCACGGCAAACCATTGTTGCCATTGAAAAAGGAAACTACTCGCCGTCGCTGGAACTGGCATTTAAAATTGCCTGTGTGTTTAACATCTCCATTAATGATGTTTTTTCTTATGAACCTGAAGTTGAAAAACCAAAACGATGAAAGCAATAATATGTACAAAATATGGATCTCCTGAAGTTCTTCAGCTTCAGGAAGTAGAAAAACCAACTCCAAAAAAAAATGAAGTACTGATTAAAGTACACGCTAGGGCTGTAACTGCAAGCGATTGTATCATCCGAGGTTTTAAAATTCCGGTAAAGCATTGGTTTCCAAAAGGGCTAATAATGCACACAATGATGGGCCTGGTTGTTGGTTTCAAAAAACCGAAGAATCCGATATTAGGTCTGGTTCTTTCGGGCGAAATAGAAGCAGTTGGCAAAGCTGTAAATCAATTCGGAATCGGCGATCAGGTTTATGCCTTTACCGGTTACAGTTTTGGAACTTATGCAGAATATACATGTCTGCATGAAAAAGAATCAACACGAGGATGCCTTGCAAAAAAACCGATTACAATGAGCCATGAAGAAGCTGCAGCAGTTGTTTACGGTGGAATGTTAGCAACACATTTTATGAAAAAAGGAGATATCGAAAATAGACAAAAAATACTCGTTTATGGTGCTTCCGGTGCAATTGGAACTGCGGCGGTACAACTTGCCAAATCAATGGGCAAGGATGTTACAGGAGTTTGCAGCACAAAAAATCTGGAATTGGTTAAATCGCTGGGAGCCGATAAAGTTATTGATTATACAAAGGCGAATTCAATAAATGATTTAGAACTTTATGATTTTGTTCTTGATGCCGTTGGAGAAAATAAAAGTTCGGAACTAAAAAAACAATGCAAAAAATCACTTAATAAAAATGGGAAATACGTATCTGTTGATGATGGAAGCGTAAGGTTACATTCTAAATATCTGACAAAACTTAAAGAGTTAATTGACGCAGGGCACTTTAAAGCAATTATAGACCGCACTTATCCTTTGGAACAATTGGTTGAGGCACATGAATATGTTGACTCAGGTCATAAAAAGGGAAATGTAATCATTACAATTAACTCCGTCCGTTAGCAAACAGAGGAAACCTTTACTTTTGATTTGTCCTAAAAACGTGTTTTGAAATGTGTAATATATTTTTACATTGTTTCACGTTCAGGTTTGAAACATACACAAAATCCTTTAAAAAAAAATGGAGTTAAGGATAGGACACAATTTGTATGAAGTGTAATTATTCTCTTTGCTATTATTTTTCATATCCAGCATCAATGTGTATGTTGTAGTTGCCTGGTTTCAATATGCTTACAAACAAAATGTGTTTTGGCTTTTGTTTATTATCGATACTTTTTGCTTGTGAAATGAACGGTTATAATATTTTATGTAGTTTTGGCATTTCAAAATTCAAAAGTATATGAGCATGAAGAATTTTTTGTGGGGAGTATTATTAATCTCTATTCTTTTTAGTTGTGGTGCACCAAAAGTTTTGGTATTGCACAAAAACGATGCAGAAACGGCCGCCTTACAAGGAAATTATGCACAGGCTGTTGAAGCATGGAAACAATACTTCTCACAAACTGCGATTGAGAAAGTTGAAGGTTCGGCTTTTGCGAATGCCGCGAAATCTGCTTTCAAAAGTGGTGATACTGATTTGGCATTAAATTGGTTCGATCAGGCACGTTATAAAAGTTATGCCGACACAGAAATGTATGTGACACTGGCAAAAATATTCGAAGAGAAAAAGAACATTTCAAAAGAGTTGGATGCTTTGGAATATATAACTGAAAATTTCAGTGAAAATTCAGGACAAATAAATGATCGGCTTTTTGATGTTTATTTTGAAATAGAATCAAATGAAAAAGCGTTGCAAGTATGGGAAAGATTGATTGAAAGTTCAAAAAATGAATTATTGAAATTGGATAGTTATTTTTCTATACAAATGGATTTAAAAGATTTAACTGTTTGCGACTCGGTTTCTTTGGTTTTGTTGGAGAAGAATCCTGTGCATATTGAAGCTTTAGATTGGAATGCAAAGAAATTTTATTGGTTGGGTGAGAATCGTTACCAAAGCGAAATGGAGAAATACGAAAAAAAGAAAACCACTCGTCAGTATAAAATTCTTCTAAAGGAACTGGATTTGGCAACTGCCGATTTAAAAAAATCGCTTACTTATTTCGAAAAACTTTGGAAAATGGAACAGGGAAAAGAATATGCCAGTTACTTTGCCAGTATTTATTCTCGTTTTGGTAATGAGAAAAAATCGAAATCGTATCAGAAATATATGAAATAAGAATCGGTTTTGATTTTTATTGTCATTTGGATGACGTTTGGAAGTGAAATCTGCAACAAGTTGAGGATTTTTACTTCTTTACATCAAGTTTACCAATTACATATTATTGTAAAAAATTGATAATCAATTACAAAATTTTAAACATTTTGTTATCTCGACTATACGAGAGATTCGCTCATTGAACCAGAAATTTAGCTTCGCAGATTTTCAATTCTTCTTATTTCTTGTCGAAATGACAGCTATATTGAAACATTTCTTTCATCACCTCATTATCCTTAGACTTCCAATGCCTATACCTGATCATCAGCATTTAGCATGGCTAATATCGTATAGTAATAATCCTTATTTTAGCAGTTATGGGACAACTATTACTACCAATATTTCCATGTGATACCCGGATTACAACCATGACACTTGGTGCAAGGGAACATGATGGCACCGTATTTTATCTTCATAGTGTTGTGCCAATTTTCTCACATGCATCAGAAGATTTGACCCTGTTCCGATTTATAACATCTAACCTTATTTTGCAAGGACGGTGCACTAATCAGGATATTGCCGATACGTTTCATGTATCAACAGATAGTGTTCGCCGGTGGAAGAAGATGCTTTCAGAGGAAGGAGAAGGGGCATTTTTCAAGAAAGAATCACGTCATGGGGAGCCATAAATTATTGCCCAATGTATTTATCCGTATCCAGAGCCAACTTGATACGGGACGGAGTTGTATTCCATTGCTAAAGAGGAAGGAATATCAGAGGGGAGCATCCGTTACGCGATAAGCCTTGGGCGGTTAAAATAAATC
>CAYZBC010000400.1:0-4379 GCA_964476535.1 uncultured Maribellus sp. | reverse complement strand
AATTTTGAGCGTGGCGAATGATGAAGATTTGTAATTGATTTTTCTTAAATCCAGCAGCATCATAATTGAGACAGATTTACAAATCAAGAACTCTCTCACTTATTTCACTAAAAACATTTAAACATTCTCTTTCCTCCCTAAAATCGAAAGGAATCGCATCAATTCGTAACTCATCTTCATATTCAAAACAGATTTGTTTATCAAAATCTGCATGTTTAGGATAAATTAATATGAGATGTACGTCCCCGTTTTTTGCCTGATATTTTTTCCCGTAAGCGTACAATTGATACATGTCGGATTGTGAAATATTATAATTTTTTGAAGTCAGATTTTGATTAATCATTTTCCATTTGGTATCGGCAACAATAGTTTTTTGTTTTTGTTGAATAACCAAATTGGGGCGAAGCCTGAATTTCTTTTGATTACTATTCAAATCGCTCAACAAGTAATGTTTTCTATCCTGAGTTGTAATTTCCAAATCAGGATGCGATTGTTTCAATTTGTGCGCCACATACGATTCGAACAACGTTTCCATCGGGAACAAAATAGCAGTGTTTAAATGTTGCCCTTTGTAACTGGTAAACGACCTGTTTTGTAAAAATACTTTTGCCCACCGAAGCGCAACCGTATAATGGTTAAATAAACGATTTTGCCCATTTAAAGTTTGCAAATCTTTTCCCAGGTTTTCGCACACGTTAACCTCATCCAATAAATTCAGGAAATTGATGATTCTACGTATATTTTTAGTCGATTTACTTTTACCTCTCAAATAAATAAGCGTCGTTTTTAAAATCCGATTTTGTGGAATATCCGATATAAATGCATCGTAATTCACAAAAAAACGCTCGCGGTGAACCAAATTTTTCTTTAGGTTTCTATGAAAAATCAATCTCCCTTTTAGATATTTTTGGTTCTCTTCAACTGCCGAATAAAAATGTTTGATTCCACGTTTCAAAAGAATTTCCATCTCTTTCAAAAAAACAGAAATAAAAATTTCGATAATCGGCAAACGGCTGGCTTTCAAATGCGCCTGGTCGATACTTTTAAACGGTGTATTGCGCAACGACCGAAGCATTTTTAGCAAAATAGTTTTACTCTCTTTTATCCGTTCACCATCGTTCACATTTTCGGGTTGATATATTTTCGGCAAAATCTCGATTACCGTTCCTTGGCGGGTTTCAACCACACCCACATAATTTTTCACCCGAATAAAATCTTTCCCCTTTTTTCGGTGTAACGAAAATACTTGTTCCACATCGGAATTAGGATCGTTGTTTTCAGCCACAAAATTTTTCAAACTCTGAAACGATCGATCGTCCAGGAAAATACAATCAAACCGATCTTCCGGTTTTTCCTGCGAAAATTCTTTCGCATTCCAAATCGTTCCGAATTCACAAATATGTTTGGTTGCAGCCATTTAGGGTTGAACTGTTTTTTCGGGTTTTTGATAAATATGTAAAAATGTTTCAGTAGAAATTTCATCGAAACTATCATCTTTCAAGGCTGGGTTAATCTCGTAAATTTTTTCATCCTCGTACTCTTCTACATCGTAGCCAAACAATATTTTTTCTTCTTCAACACTGTAATATTTTTTTAGCTGAACCAATTTTTCATCTTGACTTTTTCCCCAACTTTTATTGTCGCCAAGTACCAGTTGAATTTTTTCCCAATCGTTGTAAAAATATTCCTGCAAAAGAGGAATTACTTTATTTTTGAAGATGGCACAAATCTCATTTTTAGATTTTGCTTTTATAAAATACGAATGTCCGATTGTATGGTCGCGATCGAGCAAAAAATCAATGCGCTCGTTAATTTTATCGAGCAGAAGCTGCAAGTTAATTCCTTCAATATTATCTGAAAGTAAACTTGAATCAGGCATCATTTCCTTAAAATCGAAACGGCGGCGCAACGCAGTGTCGATTAATGCAATACTACGGTCGGCGGTATTCATGGTGCCAATAATAAATAAATTAGGAGGAACTGAAAACTTTGATTTTGAATACGGTAGTATAACTTCCAACTCATTTTCTTCGCCTTGCCGTTTATCGGGTTCGATGAGAGTAATCAGCTCGCCGAAAATTTTAGAAATATTTCCGCGGTTGATTTCATCGATAAAAATGGCGTAAGAATTTTCCTTATCTTTTCTGGCCTTTTCAGCAATGCGAAGAAATACACCCTGTTCAATTTTATATTTCAATTCTTCCTCTTCTTGAAAATCAGGACGAATTCCTTCAATAAACTCCTCGTAACCATACGATTGATGAAAGGTAATCATTTCATACCGTTTCACTATTTTTTTATCGGGTTGATAATTTTTCCATTGTTCCAATTTTTCCACCAAATCTGGCAAAGTTTCCTGAATCAATTCTTTATCAATACTCCAAACTGAATTTTCATCTTTCCAAAAAATCTGAACATCGTGACGTTTCGCAACATTTACATTCGGGCAATCTTGTTTCGTATGATTTTGCAACCAATACCAGATTGTGTTTCGTGGTTTACTATTGTCCGATTGACTTATTTTTTCAACCATTAAAGGATGTTGAACCAAATCATTCACTTTCCCCTTTTCCAATTCGTACATACAAATGGTAATAACTTCCCACCATTTTAATTCACTTACCATTTCGTAAGAAAATAGCTCTTTTGATTTTCCGTCGGATTTATCCGTGAAAAGATGCACATAATCATTTGTTAGACGATATGTTTTCCCTGTTCCGGGAGGTCCGTAAAGAATAAGGTTTTGAGGGATGTTAATTGGGTTCATAGTTGTTTTACTTTCTTCGCCATTTTTAATAATTGACAAAAGTCTTTCATAATAAAACTCAAAATCCGGGTGCTCAGCAAAATACTTAGTAACATCGGTTAAAGTTTTCAACGGTAAATTAAAATCAGTTTTCCAACGTCCTTTTTTCTTCCAATCTACTTTTCGTAAATTTCGATAACTTTCTCTATTTTCGTCATAAAAATTGTCCGAAGTTACAATTCCATATCCAAGCAATTCAGTAATACCTTTTTTTACAATAATTACATCTCCAGTTGCTATTCCATTTTTAAACTCAAAATTAGCAATTGCATCATTCTTTTTTGAGCTTGTTGTATTTTCAATCTTCTGTAATTCTGCTACTATTTCATCTTTGCTTTCATACTTGCTTAAATCACCAAGAGCATCCCAACCAAGTCCCATAATACCTCTTTCATAAAACTCATCCCATTTATGAGCATTTTCTCCTGGCGCGTAAATCCAGTATTTTTTTATCTTTTGCTCATCCTCTTTCTTTGCACCTTCAAAAACGATATAATCCAAATACTTATCAAGATTAATTACATCACTTTTCAAATACTTATACTCCTTATCATTTACCGAACTGATTATGCCTTTTTTATTTACTTCTTTTGCAATTTGAATCCCAATTGTACCTAAATAGCATCCAAAGTTTAAATGCCTATTTGAGACAGGGAGAGTTCTGTAAAAAGCACAAAAACTATCATAATCATCTTGAATATTAAATACTTCTTTTGAAATATTTTTCCAGAATTTATAATAAATTGGATATTCAATTGGGTTTTGACAATGTTTAATAACAGAATACAAGTGTGGAAGAAAACTCTTTAGGTTACTATTTAAATGAATATTCAAATCGGCAAAATGATCTGCTAATTTTATCGGATTAAACAATTCGTATAGTTCAAGAATTTCACTATCTTCAAGTAAAGTACCCTCCTTAAAATTATTAATTCTATTTGCAATTCGAACGATACTATTAATCTTTGCAGTAAATTTTGAAAGTGCTTTTGTATCAATATCTGTAAATTGATAACTACTTACTTTTAAATTATTTATAACTAATTCTATTAACTTTCTATCCGTTCCATTTTTTAATAAATTGGTTTTATTTTCCAGATTTCCCAACCATTCTTTT
Source organism: uncultured Maribellus sp. (assembly GCA_964476535.1). Taxonomy (GTDB): domain Bacteria; phylum Bacteroidota; class Bacteroidia; order Bacteroidales; family Prolixibacteraceae; genus Draconibacterium. The sequence continues at coordinate 456 of CAYZBC010000400.1, read as the reverse complement.
TCTTCATTCTCTAAGATTTTAAAATCTTCTGAATAAAGATCTAAAACAGCATCAAAAGGCTTATTAAATTTGTAAACAATTTCTTTTATATTTTCCATTTTGGGATTAATTTAATAATTATAGATTTTTGACACCTCTAAAAGTAGCAAATCTTTTATCCGAATAATTTATTTCGGTTCAAATTCTTAAATCCAGCGGATTTATATGTTTATAGAAATAGGTAAACGCGATTGAAGTACGACCCCGGCTGGGGTCGAATGTTTTGAACTTACCATTATTTCTATAAACATTTGATGGCGCTGCCATCAATCTCCAAAACTTTTGTATTTTTCCGATGTTTACAATTACAAACATCAAATTATGCAATACGACGGCAACATCCATAAAATGCGCACTGAAAGGGCAAGTCCGGTAAAATACTTTTTGCCAATTGGCGAAACTGAAATTGAAATGAAT
>CAYZBC010000399.1:0-4415 GCA_964476535.1 uncultured Maribellus sp. | reverse complement strand
CCCGCCAGGGCTCGAACCTGGACTCTTCTGTACCAAAAACAGACGTGTTGCCAATTACACCACGGGACAGTCCTTTTATGTCTTTTCGTTAAAGACGGTGCAAAAATAGAAATTTTTTTAATATTGAAACACTCAAATCATTTTTTTTCATACGATTGTATTTTTAATTTCAGAAGTATTCAATATTACATATCGAAAATTAATTTTTCGGGTTATTTTAATTGCCCTTCTTCGTTTAATTTCTGTGCCTTTTCAAATAGAAACGAATTTTAATATTGGCTTACTCATTCCCTCATAAAACCTTATATTTGCATCTGATTTTAATAAACGATTATGCAAAAAACGAAAATAATCAACAATATTTTAGGCTGGGGAGTTTTTGTTGTAGCTGCAACAACTTATTTTTTAACGCTCGAACCAACCGTCAGTTGGTGGGATTGTGGCGAGTTTATTACCAGTGCGTTTAAATTTGAAGTAGGTCATCCACCCGGCGCACCGTTTCATATGATCCTGGGCCGTGTATTTTCCATTTTCGCACCCGATGTATCAAAAGCTGCATTTATGGTCAATTCCTTGTCGGCAATTGCAAGTGCTGCAACGGTAATGTTATTGTACTGGAGCATTGTTCATTTGGCTAAAAAACTCTATTCAACTGATAAGTTAACAAATGGTGAACAAATTGCAGTGTGGGGAAGTGGTTTGCTTGGTGCACTGGCGTTTACATTTACCGATTCGTTCTGGTTCTCAGCAGTTGAAGGTGAAGTTTATGCACTTTCATCGTTTTTTACAGCTTCCGTTTTTTGGGCTATTTTAAAGTGGGAAGATGTTGCTGACGAGAAAAATGCAAATCGTTGGCTGGTTTTAATTGCTTATTTAGTTGGATTATCAACCGGAGTTCATCTTTTAAACCTGCTGGCTATTCCTGCAATTGGGCTGGTTTATTATTTCAAAAAGTATGATTTTTCGTGGAAAGGAGTTTTTGTGGCAATGGTAGTTTCTGTAGGAATTCTAGGGGGAGTTCAATACATAATTATTCCCGGAATTGCACGAGCTGCTTTTGTTTTCGATAAGCTTTTTGTGAATGGATTTGGATTACCTTTTAACTCCGGAATTCTGTTTATGGTTTTGTTAATAATTGGAGCTTCCGTTTGGGCAGTTCGATATACAGTGAAAAAGAATCTTCCGATTTGGAATCTTGCCGCTACCATTGTAATTGTCATTTTAATCGGGTATTCGTCGTTTGCTCTCATAATTATTCGTGCTTCGGCAAATCCTCCAATGAACCAGAACCACCCTGATAATGCATTTGCCCTATTGCGCTATTTGAATCGGGAACAATATGGCCATCGTCCTTTGGTGCAAGGTCCATATTATACTGCGCCGGCAATTGCAAATACAGACGAAAAAGACCAATACAATAAAGTTGATGGGAAATACAAAGTTACTGGCACTTTAGCCGGTGGAACTAAATATGAGCCCAAGCTTGAAACATTTTTTCCACGGATGTACAGTAGTAAAGCCAATCATGTTCAAGCCTATAAAGATTGGGGAAAAGTAAAAGGTCGGTCGGTTCATATTCAGGATCGGGGTGAAGCAAAAACGGTTATTAGACCAACTTTTGCTGAAAATTTACGCTTCTTTTTTACGTACCAGGTTGGCCACATGTACATGCGTTATTTTATGTGGAACTTTGCGGGTCGGCAAAACGATATTCAAGGGCACGGAGGTTTCTCTAAGGGAAATTGGATAAGCGGAATTAAGTTTTTAGATGAAGCCAAAATTGGGCCTTCTGATGCCTTACCTAATCATTTAAAAAATGATCCTTCAAGAAATGTTTACTACTTATTACCCCTGTTGTTTGGTTTAATAGGGATGTTTTATCAATACAATCGTGGGAAAAAAGGCAAAGAAGGTTTTGCAATTACGATGCTGCTTTTTGTATTTACCGGAATTGCAATTGTTGTTTATTTGAATCAGAATCCGTATCAGCCTCGTGAGCGCGATTATGCCTACACCGGTTCGTATTATGCTTTTGCCATTTGGATTGGTCTGGCAGTTCCTGCTTTGTATTCAATGGTGAAAAAAGTGGTAAAAGGAGTTCCAGGCGCTGCTGCGGTTACAGTGGTTTCGTTGGTACTTGTTCCGGGTATTTTAGCCTCAGAAAACTGGGACGACCATAATCGTTCGGGACGGTACATGGCTCGCGATTATGCAAAAAATTATTTGGAATCGTGTGCTCCCAACGCCTTGCTTTTTACTTATGGTGATAACGACACATTTCCACTATGGTATATACAGGAAGTAGAAGGAGTGCGCCCCGACATTAAAATAATTAATCTTAGTTATTTAGGAATGGACTGGTATATTAACCAGCAAACAATGGCAACGTACGATGCCGCACCTGCTCCTTTTTCATTTGAAAAAGAGAAGTATTTTATGGGACGAATGGATGCTGTATTGTTTCAAGAGCGAATTAAGAGTTCGCTGGAGTTGAGCGAGGCAATGGCATTTTTGGGAAACGACGACGTAAGAACTAAAGTAAAAGTGTCCAATGGTGAGATGATGGATTTTCTTCCTTCGCGCGATTTTCATATTACGGTTGACAAACAAAAAGTACTGGAGACGGGAACAGTTAAACCGGAAGATGCAGCATTGATTGCAGATAAAGTTGAATTCAAAATCAGTAAAAATTACATTGTTAAAAGTGAAATGGCGATTTTAAATATGATTGCAGCAAACAATTGGGAGCGGCCAATATATATCGATCATAGTTTGCTTCATACCGGAAATATATTTTTTCTTGAATGGTTGCAGTTTGAAGGTTTGGCATATCGGTTTGTACCCATAAAAAGTAAATCGGGAGGAATGGCTTCCGGCAGGGTTGACTCAGATATTTTGTACGATAACATAATGAATAAATTTACATGGGGAAATGTAAACGACCCCGATGTTTATTTAGATGAATACAACAAAAAAGAGATTAATATTATTCAAGCTCGGTACATGTTTGCAAGGCTTGCACAAACGTTAATCGATGAGGAAAAAAATGAAAAAGCGATTGAAGTTTTAGATAGATTATTCGAAATCTTTCCGGATAAAAAAGTGCCGTTAACATTCGATTCTTTCCCGGCTGTTGAGTTATATTACAGGGTCGAAAAAGAGGAGAAAGCAAATGACTTGGTTCGGATTTTGGCAAAAAATAGTTTTGAAATGTTGGAATATTATATTTCGTTACCTACTCAATTTACAAGCTCAATTAAAAATGAACAAAGTCGTGAGATGTCTCACATACAAAACTTATTGGTGCTTACTAAACGTTACAAACAGCAAGAGTTAACAACAGAAATTGATAATAAGTTGAAAGAATTAATCGCCCGTCTTCAAAACGAAATTGGTTCGTAAAGAAAAAGTAATTGTGTAAAATTGGAAGCTGGAAGACCGAAGTTTGAAAAAACTATTTTTCCGGCTTCCTGTTTTTCGCATCAAACCAAAAGAGTACTTCTTTGAAAAGAGTATTGTTCGAAACAAATTTGAGGGTGTTTTGCTCCAAGTAGTTTTATGTTACCTGATTTCGAAGTTTTTTTACAAGTTTCGAACCTCGCGAGATAATTCCTGCTGTGAAATGGTATTCCATTTCATGTTCAATTACAGCCAAAATTTCGGGTTTTAATTCCGTTTCTATCTCCGAAATATTATACAAAATTTGCATGGCATTAACACGAACTGCTGGACGTTCTTTGGCAGAAGTTAGAGCTTTTAAACAATAATCAACCAAAAAACCAAAATGCTCTTTAGGAATTTTATTAAGGCTTATTTGTTTAAGGAAATGGCGTTTTTTGCCCGAATGTTTCTCAACCTTTAGTTGATGAATTATTTCAATTATAAAGGGGATAATAAGCTCTGGAGAGTTCTCATGAATTTTATCAACCAAGTAAGCTGCCCGCCAACTTTTTGGTGTTTTATTATACAATGCAATTCCCATTAATATTGAATAATACTCGGGATTTTTCTCAATTCCCTGAATAGTTATTTCAAGGTTTTCCCACGAATCCAATATTTCGAGCAACTCCTTTTCTGTCATATAAAAATGTTTCGTACAAATATAACAATTGGTGAAATTCAAAGCACAAACTTTCTTACTTTTAAAGCATGTTAAAAGTTACGTGCGCTTTAATTATTCGGGACAATAAACTATTAATTACCCAAAATAATTTCAAATCCGATCATCCTTTTCAATGGGAATTTCCGGGTGGGAAAATTAAAACAGGAGAGACTCTTGAAAATTGTATTAAGCGGGAAATAATGGAGGAGTTAGAGATTGAAATTGAAATTTTGAGCACAATGAAAGCTGTTATCTACGATTATGGATTCAAAAAAATAAAACTGTACCCTTTCCTTTGTTCAATAAAAAATGG
>CAYZBC010000398.1:0-4432 GCA_964476535.1 uncultured Maribellus sp. | reverse complement strand
CGTCTACCTTGCCCAGCCTATTTGAACCTCCGGAATTGTATAGAATTGCTTCTGCGAGAGAAGTCTTGCCTGATCTTGCCCGTCCTACTAGAACAATATTTCTTATTTTTTCGCTGACACTTTCCTCCATAATCCCCCCTTTTTTGCTTATGATTAAGAAACAAGTCCGTCTAATATAGCACAGCGGCGTTTATGCTTTCAAGAAATAAATTCCTAGAACAATCTCGATTGTCCCATCCATCGCAACCGCCTGCTTTAGCTGACGGTTATCTGCAAAAGCATTGTAGGGGCACAATATTTTGTGCCCTTAATGGGGGAAAACATCCCCCTGTTTCTTTTGAGGCGAAACTGTCCCCCTTTGAAGGGGGGTTTAGAGCGATGTGTCAGATTTCTTTATAATATTTCAGAACTTAATTTGTCAAAAAGGGTCTCTTCGGCTTTGTCTTGCTTCCGCAGGGCAATGTGGGGATTTAATAGCAGTAATGAGCAGCGATTGGTTAGACTTTCCTGTTATTTAATAAAATTCAATCAAGTTACTACGCAACAGCAATAAGTCCCAACCTCACCATTTCCCGCAAGGTTCTACTTTTTGTGCCATGATCAGGAATGCTAACATCTTCAAATTCTAAATCAAAAAAAGGTGAAATCATAGTAACATATGAATCGGGGGTACCATCCCAACCAGTGCTATTAATTCCTATTACATTACCATCCAAGTTTATTACTGGACCACCACTAGCACCAAATGCTATTTTCATATCAGTTCTGTAGCATGCCCCTGGCAAAAGTACTTTATCCCTGCCACACAACAATACTTCGGTAATATGCCCAACTTCAAAATTTGTATTAAAGTGTGCATGAGTTTGATTGTACTTTGTATCAATAATTTGCGTTTGAGGATATGCAAATGTGCAGACTTTTTCTCCTGTTTTACAGATAGATGGATCTAAAGAAACACACTTATTCTTTAATATATCTTTTGTCACATTATGTGTCATAACTTTTAGGTTCCCTGCGGCAATATCAGCTATAGGATGAGGTACTACTTGGGCTAAATTTCTGACATAGTATTGTTCATGTTCTTTAAAATGAATGCTAAATAAATTTGGTAGCCGTTTCCCGTAACCATTAAGCAAACTATGTTTTGCTGTTAAAAATAGACCGTTATTAGATATAAAAAAAGCAGTTGAAACAAACTTCAATATATTTTTGCCTTTATCTATCCATTGACAAATAGGAAAAACAGCATATTCACCTTTTGTTGTTTCTCCGCGTTTTGTGACAAACCTTGATCCTATTGGTAATCCACTATCATCAGCTAAGCTGTTCAATTCTTAGTTCCTCTTTTATTAGAGATGTTTCTTTAAGGTAATTCTTATTAAAGTCTAACATTAATTATTGAACGTTTACTGCTACTTTAATGTTACTGTCCTTAGAATTGTTTGGGACGTCAATAAAAATAGGCAAAAATTATTCTCCACACAAAGGTTAGCTCTTTATTCTTTCTCGGGCGGTGGAGGAGGCGGTGGGGGAGGCGGTGGTTTTACATTCGATGGTGGCGGTGGATTAACATTAAATCCCTCATTAATTCCTCCTCTCCTTACTGTGTCTGATTTTGGTGGCTGTGGATTAGATTCTTTTTTACCCATTCTTGCCCTCCCATGTTTTTTCCATAAATTCAACCCATTTGACGTCTTTAACGTTTATCATTATTGAACTAACCCCAGTTATTTGAATTTCCTTTTTATCTTTATCCAACCATGAAGCCTGTTCGAGTACAAAATGACCTTTGTCTGACTCAGATGGCCACTCAATTGGCCAGCCATAAAGACGCCTCTCATCCTCAAGATGAAGAACAACATATGTTACGTTTTTCTGTAAAGTTCCAAACCATTCAGATGGATAAGATGTTTCTTTGGTTAAACTAATCTTTCTTGCAAATTTATGAAACTTGTCGTTGTTGACGAAATATGCGAATACAGCTCCAAGAAAAAGAGCAGTGATAATTGAGCAAAAAATATCAGACTGTTGGTTCCAATTACCTAGTGATAAAATAGCACCTAGTTTTAAGACTGCAACTTTTTCGATAAACACAATTGATTGAATAAATAGGTTAAAGATAAGAGCCTGCACTACTCGTTCAAATTGAGAAGGCTTTGGGAATGAAGTGAATCCATAAAACACCCATGCTGCCAAGAAGCCAGGTAATAAATACTGTAAAACAGAGATAAGGTCTTTAGTGAAATTTTCCATAATATTAGCCCAACATTAATTATTGAACATTCACTTTTACTTTGACGTCACCATACTTCAAATTGCTTATTGCTTAAAACCTCAATAAAAAGTACATTTGAAGCCAATTCTGACAAATGCCAAGATTTTACCTTTACTTGCTCTTAGCTTCTAAAAAACCAATATTCTTTTCAAAAAGCGTTTTAAAAGTTCCCAAATATGATATCTCATTTTTAAATGCTTTAAATATGACATTTTTGCCATAAGGATTTGTATTTGGAGAAATCCATTGCACTTTCGCCCATGGAACAGTTCTTCCCGTTTCAAACCATATCGAAATACTATCAAACTCAGTAAAATCGATTACTTTCCGTAGATGTTTAAGATAATTATATCCTGATTGTGCCAACCAGTCGCAATTTGTAGAAGCCTTTAGTGCAAGTTGATAGGTAATTACAAGAGACTTATTACCAACATCCACTATTGGTAATGAAAAATATGGTCTCCAATTTTTATCCCAATCCTTAGCAATTTTATCAGTGAGCTGGAATTCTCTGTTTGAAAGTTCAGTCTTTTCTGCATGACACGATATAACCATTAAAAAAATTATTCCCAAACACAATATCCCTTTCTTTCTCACATTTACCTCCATTTTAGCATTTTAATTCTTTTCCCCTTCAACATTACCCTACCTCAAATTACCCAAAACCTCAATAAAAATAGGAAAAATGTGTATTTGGGGCCTACTTTGTCAATAATAAAGATTTGCCCCCCTTCAGACCTCCTTCACAAGTTGATGGGGTTGTTATGCATTTTTATGATCCAGACATAAACTTTTTTGCATCACGTAGCTTGCTTATCTTCCTATCAATTAAGCCCTTGTCATCAAGAAGATCCATGAATTTTGCAGCGTCTGCTATTGACGAAAAGCGGTATTTATTTCCGACATGAAATTCAATAAGCGCTTCAACATAGCTCTTTAATTGATACATCAAAGATTCAATAATATCACTAGACTCCGACCCAGCATGAATAGACTTGTTCCTATAATCTCTGAGATGTGATAGGACTTGATGGGCGTACTCTCTGTCAGGGGAAAGGTAGGAGGCTCTGCGAATAGTTACTTTATAGGTATCAAATAGTGTTCCAGTAAGGAACTCAAGTACACCCCATAACCGAAGAAATGAGGCATCCCAATCTCTTGCGTCCAGAGCCCGAACATATCTCAATACCGCGTGGATTAGCTCCGTCTTATAATTTGACTTCCTTAGAAAGCAGCGAAAATTCGCCATATACTTGTACATGCTTCCAATCTTGACCTTTTCGTTATAGAGCTTTATTTGACCTTGGTATTGAGGTTCATACCACCATGACTCTGTAGCGAGAGTGCCATTGCTGTTATGAAGTGTATGTATGGGGCCAAGTAGTATACTGTTAACTGGATTTCGTTTGCCATATGACATTCTGACGGTATGCCCGCGGTTATTCCAGAGGTTCCAAACTCCTCTAATAAAATCCAATCGATCAAGTGCTTTACCTGCAGCCTCGGCTGTGGAGCGAGACGTCACACTAACACTCACAGTAGCATAATCTCTTGGCGCATCAGCGGTGATTGAATCTTTGGCATAAATCAGCAACTTATTTCTGCGACTTCTTGATACCTTATTCAAATGCGCATTCACGACGATGCATGACCCATCAAAATAGACCTTTGGAAGCTGACACCACCTCGAAATCGAGATTCCAGTAAGCAACCGGTATTTCTGTTTTGGTGTTGACAAATATGCTCGTTCGAGATTGCCTATCTCGCTAAGTATCGACTTTGCAGTAAGTTTTCCCTTGGCTCCTGCCTTAAATGTTGCCTGGTTAATTATTCTTCGCTTCTCTGTCTCCGGTACTTCTTTATTGAGGTTGATCATGCTGTTCAGCAGGACAACGTGTTCTGAATGCTCAAAACCACTAAATGAAACTTTCCCATCATCAGAAACAGTCTTCACTTTTTCAATTCGTTGAGAGACAAGTTCTGGATTGTAGCCTTCAAACCATAAAGCCATGTATTATTTCCTTTGCTTCACATTAATCATTAAGCGCACAAAGTATTGTGCCGCTACAGATAGATTTTTAATGTGTAATTTTTTTGGGAGATAGATAATTGTCTGTGGCGATAACTTTTTTACCAGTCTTTTCTTCCAGTTCCAGT
>CAYZBC010000397.1:0-4441 GCA_964476535.1 uncultured Maribellus sp. | reverse complement strand
ACTGGATATTATTTGAGATTGAATAATGAGCAAATAACAGCTAAATAAACCGGATAAGCAAGCACAAGATAAAATTGAATTAATCCGGTGAATTAAATTAATTTTTCTTGTGACGTCCTAAAGCCTGAAAAGGAGAGTGTTTATTAAGTAGATTCAGCAGGGATTGGAGGAAGGAACATGCTATTACCTGGGGAGGTCTCACCGATTTGAAAGGATTGGTGAGAAGTCAGCAGATGCCATAGTAGGTACAGGAAATGAGCTGTCTTTAAAAGGAGGAGGTCTCACGAGTACTGAAGGGCTGAACGTCAGGTTTGTCCGTAATTCGATAAGGAAGCTCTCGGGGTGACCCAGTCTAGCCTTATTTTAAACAAAGACAGAAGGTGTTTTGGTGTAAAGAGCGAAATGCTGATACTTGGCGAACCGCCGTATACGAGACCCGTACATTATTGCGACAGCAATACCGGTGTGAGAGGTGCACTGGCGGCTATTTGGTCGTCAGCCACCTACGATTACCTGCTTTTATGTAAATATTGTCTTTCTATGAGGTTCATAAATATAGGAACTATAATTTTGCCCTTTAAATTTATGAGCCCTGCTTTTTTATTTAACACTATATATGTCAACCGATTATTATATTGTGATACATAGTCTAACCTTGGTTCATTTACAAGTATACCTTCTAATTTATAAATCTCTTTCTTGTTTTCAAATACAATGTCATACACTCATGCAATTCTACATCTAATTGACAGATAATGTAAAGCAAAAATTTGAACCTTTACCTACTTCACTTTCTACCCAAATCTTTCCCTTATGTATTTCGATAAATTCAAGACAAAGTTTTAGACCAAGTCCAGAACCTTTTTCAGAGTCTGTTCCTTTAGTGGTTTCATACGAAGTTTTGTCGAATATTTTGCCAACCCGCTCCGAACTAATTCCTATACCATTATCGGACACTATAATAGTATGAAACTTTTCGCCTTTCTTAATATTTACTGACACAGTTCCGCCTTGCTTGGTGAATTTTATTGCATTAGTGATTAAATTTCTTAATACAGTTGAAATTAAATCATAATCAAAATTTAATGTTAGGTCTTCGGGAATATTGTTTTGTATAATAACTCCCTTTTGGCTAGCACTGGCATTAAGCAATGAAATGTTATTGTTAATTACATTAACAACCAATTGACGAACAGGTTCGAAATTAATGATTTTACGTTGGCAATTTGCCCATAATAACAGATTTTCAAGAATTGCAAACACGGAACTGCTTTGTTTGCTCAACATTGCAATTAGTTCTTCTAATTCTTCAACTGAATAGTCATTTATATTTTCTAATATTAAGTCCATAAATGCTTTTGTAGTTCCTACCGGGCCTCGTAAATCGTGCGAGATGACCGAAAACATCCTGTCCTTTGCCTCGTTGAGCTTTTCTATTTCACTATACTTATCTGTAAGTGTCTTATTCAGTTTTTTTACTTCACTATACTTTTCAGCTAAATGTAAATTGGCTTTTATTCGGGCAGTAAGCTCAATTTTATCAACGGGTTTGCGCACATAATCCACAGCACCAACATTAAGGGCTGTTTCAAGGTTTTCTGAAGTTGTCATTATACCAGTACACATTATTATCGGAATGTCAATGGTTTTTGTTTTGTTTTTCAAGTGTTTTATTAGCTCAATTCCGTTCATTTCAGGCATTTCCCAATCCGATATTATTAAGTCGGGCATTTCTTTTTGTGCAATTTCTAACGCAGTTTTTCCATTCAATGCGGTAAATATTTCGCAGTTACAGCCCGCATCTTCAACTATATCCATAATTGCATCCAAATGCATCATTTCATCGTCAACAATTAATATTCTAGGATTTTCCATAATATCTATAGGTTTAATAATTCGTTATATTTTTCCTGATTACCACTTCTTATTGCTTTTTGAACCTCCTCTTTCCACAATTTAATATTGTCGCTTTCCACATTAATCCTTCGTAATATCTTCCGCAATTCGAGCATCTTGTATATTTCAGTTTTCTTTAATTGGTTAACAAAGGGAGTTAGTATTTGTTTTTCTTCTGTATTTAGCAAATATTTTTTGTGGTTTTTTGTTAAAATCGGGGTTTCTGGCTTCCGAATAACTGCTTTGTTTGTCGCTTGTAGTGTGAAATAAAATGTTGTTCCTTTATTTGTTTCCGACTGGACATCAATTTTACCTCCGTGCGCTTCAACAGCCATTTTACAGAATGTAAGCCCCAAACCGGTAGAACGGACACTACCCGATTTTTTTGCAGAAACCTGTCCGAATTTTGTAAATACAAGGTTTAACTTGTCTTGTGGTATGCCCACTCCGGTATCGGTTATATTCACTTTTATAAAATTCTGTTCTTTTTCTATTGTGGTATTTAATATAATATTGCCATTGTTGGGGGTGTATTTTATAGCATTTGTCAGAATGTTTACGAATACTCTTTCAATTATTTCGGAATCGGCATATACGGTAAACTCTGGTAGTATTTCATTGGTGATGCTTATGTTTTTCTGTTCAGACAGAAACAATATGCTATTAATTGCATTTTGCGATATTGCCAAAAGCGAAACGGCAGTTTTATACACAGTCATTTGGTTCTCTTCAAATTTATTTACATCCAGGATATTTAGCACCATGTTAAGCATTTGCTTACCCGTTTGTTTCATTTGCCGAACTTGGTTTTCGGCAGAATACGATTTTGAAACATTTAAAATTCCATTTAGTGGATTTTTCAGGTCGTGGACAATCATACTTGTCAGACCTTGTTTAAAGGTATCTAATTCTACCAATTTTACGTTTGTTGTTTTTAGTTCTTCGACATAGGTTTCAATTTCTTTTTTCTGACTTGCCAACAAGCGGTTTGCTTTTCGTTTCTGGGCTAAGTTTTTGATTATTACAAAGGCAAAAACTATCATTAAAATAAAACCTGCAATAAAAGAATTTCTCACCACTTTCTGGTGTTTCAACTCTTCGGATTGTATGGCATCTTTTTGGGCTTGTTCGGCAGCAATGGCTTCTTTCTCTTTATTAAATTTATACTGGTTTTCGAGGCTGGTTATTTTCTTTACGTTACTCTCGTTAAACAAGCTGTCTGCTGTAGTTTTAAATACAACATAGTATTCGTATGCTTGTTTGTATTGTTTTTTCTTTTTGTAAATTACAGCTAACATTTGGGCTGTTTGCCAAGTTTCTTTTAAGCGATTTAATTTTTCTGCTTTTTTATTGGCAACAAGGGCATGTTTTAATGCCAAATCGTATTTACCAATTCTTTCATATAAGTGAGCCATTGAATAATTTGACGCCCAACTTCCAAAAATATCATTTGTTTTTTCTGTTGCTGAAATTGCTTCAAGATAATGTTGTTTTGCTAAACTATAATTTTTCAAACCCTCTTGAATAATTCCACGAGCGATTAAAGCTTGCGTTAGTTCTTTACTTGCCCCCAGAGTCTTACAGAGAGATATTAATTTATCTGAATAGGATAAAGCCAATGAATCATTTTTCATTTCAATATAAGTAGCTACTGTATTTTTATAGGCTATAATTAGGTTCATTCTTGGTTTCGTTTTTTCATAGTAATTAATAGCTTTTAAAATCGATGATAACGCTTTTATGTTGTCACCCTGCTTTAAATACAAATCACCGATATTTGCATTTATAACAGCAATGTAATATTGGTTATCTAATTGCTCACATAATGATAATGATTTTTGGTAGTATTCTAATGCCTTTGGATAATTGCCTTGCACCGTATAAAGTGATGCCATATCATTGCAGCATGATGCTGTAATGGCTTTATCCTCAATTTCTTTACATATTTTCAATACGCTTTGGTAATATTTCATTGCTTGGGGATAATCCGATATCTCTTTATAATATAAGGCTTTCGTTTTAAGGCTTTTTGCCTTTCCTCTTTTATAATCAATAAGGTTTGAAAGGCTGTCGGCAAAGGTTGCGTATTGCAGGGTAAGATTCAAATCGTAAAAACGTACTTTAAAGGCTATATCGTTTAAGAGGTCAATTTTTACCGTATCTGTTTCGTGGTGATTTGCCACCAAGTTTTTAAGACTGTCAATTTCTTTGTTTTGTGCTGTCGCAATAAAAACAAAAGAACAGGAAAATAATAATAAAAAGATTGATATAAATTTCTTCATAATTTGAGTTTTTATTATTGTACTATCTGCCCTAAAGTTCATTTTCTAATTGCAGGTAACGGCTCGAATATGCGTAGTGCGGGATTTTAAAGCTCCAACTAATCAAATCACACTGCCGTTTATTAATTGCCATATCGTTCATATTTAGTACTTTACCCGCATTACGTATATTTATTGTGTGTGCCCAGCATGAGCATGTGCGCACTTGTTTTAAAGCTCTGAATAAATTCGTAAAATACAAATTTTTCGTGTGAATTAAACAT
>CAYZBC010000396.1:1292-4455 GCA_964476535.1 uncultured Maribellus sp. | reverse complement strand
ATATTGACTGAAGAAGACCCATTTGACAAAACGGTTTATAATTCAACAAAAACATATACAGAATTTGTTACAACAAGATGTTAATATGTTAACGGCCACAATACAATAACATCAAATAAAGCAGTAAAAATTGAATTTAATAAGATGGCGTGTGGAGGAGGCTCAGTAAAAGGAATAATCAGCGATGAAGGCTATACAGATGATGATGGGGAATTTCAATCAGGAACTGCCAGCTATCAAATAAGAAATGAAGGTGATATGATAAGTACAAATATTTATACGCATGTTGGACAGAGAGCCTGGTACCAGGTTTTTATAGATGCTCAGATTTTCGAAGAAAAATTATTTCAAAAAAGTGAAATGATTACACATCGTGAAATAAATTGTTTTGTACCACTCCACTTGACCAAGCTTTTTTTTCAAATTGACAGCTCTATAAAATCCATAATTATTTGGTATTTTTGAAATGAAACTTATTTACTAAATTCAATTCCATAAATTTGAAAAAACTTATTTCAATATTATTCATTCTTTGTTTTTCTTATGCTTTCTCTCAAAACGACGAAGTTGATAGTTTAACAGCACGTTTAAATTCAATAAGCGATAAATTTGAAATTGCAAAAACAAACTTGCAATTGGCAAAACTATACGAACAGATCGATATCGTAAAAGGAAAAGAATTTGCAAATAAAGCGATGCTTTATAATCTCAACGATTCGCTTTTGGCCGAAACGAATTACCAAATGGGGCGTTTTATGTTTTATACTGCTCAATTAGATTCGGCTGAATATTATTTCGAAAAAGCCAAGCAAATCATAATTACATTTAACGATGAGAAACAAATTGCAATCATAAACATTAGTTTGGGTGCAGTTCAGCTCCGGCTTGGCGAGTACAACAAAACCATAAAAACCTTAACCGAAAGCGCCGCTTATTTTGAGGAAAGCGGCGACAAACTAAACGCTGCCAAATGTTACAGTAATATTTCGAGTGCACTTGCTGAATTAGAAAACTACACCAATGCAATTGAATACAACGAGAAAGCGCTCCTCGTTTTTAACGAACAAAATCTGACACAATTTCAACTAATTACATTGCCCAATTTAGCTGCCCAACAGTTTAAAAACGGAGACACAATAAAAGCAATCAATTATAATTTAGAAGCAGAAAAGCTGGCATTGGAAATGGGAAATAAACGTTCACTTTCAATTATCTACAATAATTTGGGAAGTATATATTTAGACAGCGAACCCGAAAAAGCAAAAGATTATCTGGAAAAAACAGTTCAACTAAAAAACGAATTAAATCTGAAATCAGGAATTGAAGTTGCGCAGGGAAATTTGGGTTACCTCCATTTAAAAAACGGAGAGTTTCATGCTGCAATAATTCATTACAATGAGGTGGTACAGCGAGTAAATGGCAAACAACTTGTTTTCGCTTACGGACAATTGAATAAATGTTATAAAGGTTTAAGACAATATGAAAAAGCACTGGAGAATTCTGAAAAGTCGAGAATATTAATCGATAGTATTTTAAGTGCTGAAAACCAAAAGGTGTTCAATGAAATACAAACTAAATACGAAACGGAAAAAAAGGAAAAGGAAATATTTGAATTAACATCTGAAAAATTAGAGGTTGATAACAAACGAATTCGAAATCAGAATTTATTATTTGGCACTCTTGGAATTTTATTCTTAACTATTTTGCTCATATATTTTCTCCTTAAAAACTCAAAAAGAAAAAGGATTTTAGTTCAACAAAAACTAATAATTCACAATCAGGAATTAGTTCAACTACTAAAAACACAAGAACTAAATGGAATGGATGCAATTATTGATGCCCAGGAGAATGAGCGCAGCAGAATTGCAGATGATTTACACGACAATCTGGGAAGCAAAATCGCAACCTTGAAACTCTACATTGAGGAAGTAAGTAATAAGGAAAATAAAAACAAAGATGAAAAGGCACTACTTCTGAACAAGCTAAAAACACTTGCCGACGACGCATACAAAGAAGTTCGAAAAATTGCGCACAACAAAAATTTTGGCGCACTTATAAATAACGGTTTAATTCCATCCATAAAAACCATTTCAAATCAATTTTCCACTTCTGATAAACTTCAAATAGAGGTTATCAATATTGATGTAAACAAACCTATAAAAAACAACATTGAGATTCAGGTTTTCAGAATTGTGCAGGAACTTTTAACCAATATTATTAAACATGCCGATGCAACCGAAGCTACAATCCAGTTTTCACAAGATGATAATACTCTAAATGTTATGGTTGAAGACAATGGGAAAGGATTCAATATTAACGAAACATCTTTAGGTTTTGGATTAACCAACGTTGAAAAGCGTTTGGAAAAAATTGGTGGAAATGTAGTTTTTGACTCAACAATGGGAAATGGAACTACCATAATTTTAAATATTCCGTTATGAGAATTAAAGTAACAATTGCCGACGACCATCAACTTTTTATTGATGGAATAAAGTCTATTTTATCAAAAGAACTTAATATTTCTATTATTTCAGAAGCATCAAACGGCCTGGAATTGATTGAAGTTGTTGAAAAAGGACCATTGCCCGACATTATAATTACAGATATTCGAATGCCGGTTATGGATGGAATTGCAGCAACGAAAATGCTTACCAAAATATATCCTAAAATCCCGGTTTTGGCGTTAACCATGTACGACCAAAGTGCCGATGTTATTGAAATGCTGGAAGCAGGGGCAAAAGGTTATGTAACAAAAGAAGTGGGGAAAAAGGAACTTATTCTGGCTTTGCAAACCCTCATAAAAGGAGAGAATTATTTCAGTAGAAACTTACCAAAAGACATTACAAACTGGTTTTCTACCGATAGAAATACAGAAAAAATTAAATTAACCCGAAGAGAAAAAGAGATTCTGAATCTTGTGGCAAAAGGAAGAACTACAATTCAAATAGCGCATGAATTTAAATTAAGCAAATTTACAATTGACACTCATCGAAAAAATATACATAAAAAACTAGGAATAAAAAGTAACGCCGGGTTAGTCAATTATGCCTTAAAAAACTTGATTTCAAATTATTAATATTCTCTTTTATGAAATTAAATTTTACTTTAAAAATAGGGATTTATTCCATTCTGATTTTTGCCTCATTGGGATTCCTCGCGAATG
>CAYZBC010000396.1:0-1192 GCA_964476535.1 uncultured Maribellus sp. | reverse complement strand
GATGCTTTCGATGGAGAACACATAAAACCTTGTATCGAAAAATTTCTAACAGCTTCGAATGGGCAATTTCCTTTCCAGCTGAATTATGATTCGTTGTTATTGGATTTTGGGGGAAAAGCAGATATGCTTGCTTATATAGGTCATAATGGTCTAATGGATTTTAGTGTAACTATTGATTATAATAGCTCAAGCGATAAAAAAAGAGATGTTATTATACTCGCTTGTTACAGCAAAAACTTGTTTTTACCTGAAATAAAAAATGCAAATGCAAATCCTGTTTTATGGACAACCCATTTAATGGCTCCGGAAGCATACACTTTAAAATCGGCAATTGATGGTTGGATTTTAAATGAAACTTCAACTCAAATTGATGAAAGAGCCGCACAAACCTATAATCAATATCAAAAATGTGGAATTCGGGGAGCACGGAATTTATTTACAGCAGGATTTTAGAATAAACATTTTTAACAAAATATACCTATAATTAGGTATTTTTCTCACTGAATAGATTGCTATATTTGTATAGATTCATAATAACAACATAACCTATTCTGGTATGAAATCAACAACTTCCCAAGGATTAAAGAAATCAGCTTTAATTGTATTTTTGACCGTTTTCGCCCTAATTACATTTGCACAATCTACATTCAAGGTGGTTTGCGACAAAACCGACAACACAGTAAAAGTAGTTGAGTCAGATAACCGTTCGGCTAATCTTGTTCCAATAAAAGGAGGCTTACCATCTATGCAGATTGCAAACGATTGGATAAACAAAAACTACAATACTACAAAATGCGATCCGGGGCAGATAATCAATGACATCAGGAAAAATAAAACTGCCCCCGAGTTTCAACCTACAGCTCCTGCTACAATAACAAAAACAAAGACACAAACTGTAGCTCCTGCAGTAAAGACAGTAACAAAGGTCCAAACTGTACCACCTAAAGCAAAGGGAGCAACAAATACGTCAAAAGCAAAAGGCACTTCGTATGCCCCGGCACCAGCAGAACAAAAATTTAAAAACAATTCTTTGTTGCTTAATACACGAGTTACAAACTTGGGAGATATTTTTGGGTATGATGAAAGAATAAAAGGGTACGGGATAGGACTTGAAAAATTATTCGGAGACCAGATTTATTTTGGAACCGGACTAAATGTTGATATGTATTCTTTTGATGAAAACAATAAGTAT
>CAYZBC010000395.1:0-4469 GCA_964476535.1 uncultured Maribellus sp. | reverse complement strand
ATTTGAATATTCCAAGGGGCATTTTGATTTAAACAAACAGATGATATTTGATATTGTAGGGGAGGGGCTTGCCCCCTCCCGATAATTAATAATTATCGGGTGCAATGCACCACATGAATGACTGAACATCAATCATATCTCTCGGATTTAGCTCTGATAATTCCGAAAAAAGATAAGCCGAAAAATCCAAAACGGATTTATAAGTAAGCCAATTGAGTTGTGGTTTATAGTTAATTTCGAAGCCACATAACTCGGCTGAATATTTCGTTATCGTTGGTTTTACAAACATATATTTATCAGGTAAGACAATGAACATAAAATAAGATGCTGTTGTCCATTTTGCGGCATTGATATCTTCTAGAACATTTGAAAACACATCAAATCTATTTTCTAATTCACCATCACCATACAGCAATTCATACAAGCTTAAAGAAAACCTTTTTTGTGCATCTGCCGCAATCAACCCGTCTTTCAAATCCATCTTTTCATTTGGGAATAGCAGATTGGTTTTGTTAACCACCTTTAATGCATACTTTGTAATCTCAGCATATTCTTTCTTTTCAAGAAGCGTTGACAATGAGTTTTTACCTAAGAGGTTAATTGCTCGCATATGTGCCTTATCTTTATAGTCTCTTTCTTCTTGTTTAAACCTCTCTCCATAAAATCCCCTTGGAAATTGTTTTAAGAAACATTGTATTGATTGTGGGAGGCTTTGATACTTGATCCCAGATGATGATTTTTTGATCTTTAAATTATCTAACACCGGATGACTTGCTTCATCATCTGTGACCTTGACGAGGTGCACGTATTTTAATGCAATTGTCTTTTCACCAGCACCAACAAAAAAGATTTTGACCTTTTCTCCATTGCTGTCAGCTAAAACTTCACCAAGACCCCAATCTTCTTTGGTCGGATGTTTGACCCGATCACCTTTTTTGTATTTCATACGGTTTCCTCTTTTATGTATAACCCTGGAAATCAGCAGTTTTGCCACAGGCAAAATCTGCTGATTAACTTTTTATGAGTTGTTTAACTTTTTTTGATATCTTTCAATTCGTTTCCCCCAGCTTCCTGCCCACCCTTGTTTATTAGCTTCTTTGCAGACATCAATGGCCTCTTGATATTCTTTTTGTTTATCATATATGATTGCTAATTGTTCATATCCAGTATGCGTGGGAAGCTCTCCCCATGAATGCTTGAAACTTCGGGCGGATTTTATAGCAATGGCGATTTGTTGTTTACAAGCTTTGATGGCTAAATCCAAAGCTTCAGGGTTTGTGTCACGTTGTTTGTAAAAAATCTTAATTTTTTCCATATACATAAAGTGTGCATCAAGCACACTTTTGCAATCTTGTAGAGAAATTTCTTCCGCTTTCTTTAATATTTTTTGCGCAATGGGTAATTCATGCGAGCTGTGGAACCAAGAAGCAAGTGTGCTTAGAAATGCTATGGAGCTTTCCGATGTTGATGTGATATTTTCTTCAGTGAGTTGCGAGGAAGATAAGCCCAACGGTTGATATTTCTTTTTTATATATTCTTTCTCTTGTTCAGAAAAAGTTGACTCCCACCAATCTTCTAATTTAAAGTAGCCGATTAATCCTTTTATTCTTTTTTTAAATAGTCCGAACATGATTTATATCTTTTACTTTCATAACAATTAATATGCAAAACCCATATTTCCACACTTTCTTGTTCTTTCAATATAAAACGTAGCAAATTTTTATTGATTCAGCAAGATAATTTCTGTTGAATTATATATTTGCAATATTATCGCCACAGGTGATGTCAGGTGGAACGATTTTTTGGGTTTTTTATAATACGTGATAAAAAGAAAAAACAGCATCAATTGCGCTTTTCGCATTAGCTTTATTGATAGTATCCTTTTTATTTTTTTCTCCAGATAAATGAACTAGATTTCTAAACTCTCTAACAAAATCAGTTAATCTGTTTATTCCCTTTTTGAAAAGACTATGCTGTTCACAAATTTTTATATAGTCACTGAATGTTTTGGAGTAAGAAAGCATGTTTTTGGAAATCAAAAATAATCTTAATATCTCTTCAATAACACTTCCAGAAAGTACCACTGCCTCTTTATGAAAACCAAGTGACATCAAAGAATGCGCATTCCCAATGTCTCTAAGAATCGAGTGTCTCTTAAAATCTTCGTCTACAAAAGGTTTTAATTTTTTGCTAAACATGGTTTTTGATACTTCTTGTTCTTTTGTGAGAATCTCCCATGCTAAATCAGATTTTGCTTTTCTATTTTTCGAATTATTTCTGGATCCCTCTTCTATCTGCTCAATAAAATTTCCTACAGCTCCTTGCAAGCTAGGCTCATTCCAATTAAGAATTTCGTTTTCGGAACGTAAAAAATCTAATAGAGTAGTAATTATTGAATTATAATCTTTCTGATCAATTAGTATCTTTTGCGGAATATTTCTCATAATATTTGTTCTCCTAACAATTGATATCTAAAAGATATCAATTGTTTATTAATTTAGCAATAAATTCTTGTTAACTTTTATATTTAAACTACTATCGTCACAGGCGATGTCTGGTGAATTGATTTGTTATGCGTTATTATTTTCTAAAGCAACTAAGCATAGGTCTATTAAACATAGCATGCGAAAAAACAAATAGGTTAAATGTTTTAGGTCTTTGATTTCTTTCTTATTAGTTTCATGATGACGTATTCTATAATTATTGCCTATATGTGTAAGCTTCCTGAATTCTTCATCAAAAAAATTCTTATCAAATCCCTTTGATATTAAAAAGATCAAATCTTCTGTTGATTTTAATTTTTGCTTGCCACTGTCAAAATAGGTTTTTATTCTTTCAAAAGCGTCCCATAGTTTCTCTACGGCAATATGTTTGTCTTTTGGATTAAGAAATCTACTCTTTGCATCTTCGATCAATATATTTAATTCTTCATCCTTTGTATTGGCTCTATGCTCAAATAATAATTCTATATTTAAATTTAAATCTAAAATGTCTATCAAACTTATAGTTTCATTAGCAGCAATGCTTTCATCAATGAATTTTCGAAAGTCTTTGATTGCGCACTGCAAGAGTTGTTCTGCAGAATAATCTTTTTTGTCTTCAGCGTGAGATTGAAGCTCTTTATAACTTCTTTTAAGAAATAATCCTTTTTCTATAACATAAGCTATGTCTTTAATGGATAATTGTTTAAGTACATTCTGAACCCAAAATCTTCTAGTTTCCCCTGAATGAACATACTGAAGTCCTAAATCTTGAAAAAATTTAGTTAGATAAAATGATGATCTATATGGATAATTAGTAATGTCGCCACATATTCTTTCAGCAAGTTCCATTTCAAAGTCGATATTTTCCTTGCGAGCTTTAAGCAATTTTATTGTTTTGATATGTGAAGCTTTATTCTTATCAAATTCTGACTCAAAAATTAAATCTTTTAATATAGCTTCGGCTTTTTTAAAATCTTCGATATTAATTTTTACCATAAGCTTTCCGTTAAAAAGGAACTTCACCTTCTTCAAGTTTAGGTTTTTCTGTTATTGTGTAAAATTCAAGATTACTAAATCTATTTTTATAATTTCCATCAAGCTCTTTAAGAAGATTTTCTTTCCATTCTTCAAATTCAAGCACATCTAGATTTTCAGCTTGCTTTTGAAACTGAGACAACTCCTCTAAATAAAGTTTGAAACTTTTGTCAGTTTTATTTCTCATTTCTTAACCTTTTTTTACGCATAACGCCGAAATCAGTTACAGGGGTTAACTTCATTGAGCGCACTATTCAGTTAACCTTATTAAGTTGTTAAATGATTATTTCGAAAATTCTTTATACATTTCCCTAAACTTTGCTATTTTCTTTGGTGCCACATACATATATTCGAAAATAACATTAATGAAACTATCTATGGCCCAAACATGTAACATATTTATTTTTATATCAGAAGCATGTGCTGCGGTATTTCCTACCAATCTAACAATATTACATGCATCTATTAATTTTGTTGGAATTTCTCCCATATCAACTAATTTTTTTAATGATTTTTCTAGTGTTTTTTCCACTATGCCTTTTTCCTTGCAGATTTCTTCTAAGGTTTTTCTTGCTAATACCACGAAAGCATCAGGTGAAATATTTTTTATTTTTATGGCGTCATTATATGTTGCCCAAATGTTTTTAGGAATTGAATCGGCAAATAGAAATGTTTGAGGATATACTAGATTTCCATATGCTGATTTCGTATCAAAGCCTTCAACTTGGTAATAAACTAGAATTTCATTGCATGTCTCACACCTCGTTATAGTATACACTGCATCATAAATATCCTTTTGACCATCAGAGGAATAAAACTCTGCCTTGCATCTTTGTGTGTTTAATTGAATTTGAGGAGCCGTATTAGAGCAATGCGGGCAAAATAATGTTATTGCTTCCATAGTTTAATCCTTATTTAACAACTAATACATAAAATCTGCATTTCCTTACT
>CAYZBC010000394.1:0-4523 GCA_964476535.1 uncultured Maribellus sp. | reverse complement strand
TTAGAACGAATCTATTTAACCTTTTTATGTTTTTTATTTAGTGTTTAACAGACTGAAGTTTGTATAATAATTATTATTTTTCATGAAAAATCAAACTTATGAAAACTGTCTACCTTCTATTAACTATTTTTACTATTCCTTGTTTTTTATTTGCTCAAGACATTCAGGAGTCAGGTAAAAAAGCAAAAAGTTATGTTTCATCAGAGTACAACCGAAATTCTGTTACTTTAATTGGACTCAATTTCGGCGAGAATTTGAGTACTCAGATAAATACTCAATTCGCTAATCTAAGTGTTCCTGAAAAATTCTACGACAATCCGTTGCAAAACAAAATTCTTGTTCCTGGTTCTGCCCGGGAAACGGTTTCTGATTTATTAAATGAACTCGATCAGGCTGAAATTGCAAAATGGCTGAATCAGAATAAAGTGGGCCAGCAAATTCTTTCAACCTGGTTTAACAGGCAGTCCGACGGAAGTTTTAACGTGGATGTTTTAAAAGAACGAGGATTGTTTAATGCCGACGACAATGAATACATTGTTGCTTCAGCATCAAAACGAGGTGAGTCATCGCTGATGGACATGGGATTACAACTAGTTAACCAGTCGTACATTGTTGTTTTCGATTTTATTAACAACATGACCATGGCAGATTATTATACCCAAAAGGAGGTGCTTGCCGAGAAACAAATAATGAATGGTTATCGCTCTACCTCAAAAAGTTATTTGTTTAAACTTGATTTTAATGATTCAGTGGCAGCTGTGTTTTTTCAGGATTATTGGACAAACGCAAACGACCCAAATAAACAATCTAAAATTGAAGCTTTCGAAAATACCGAATTTTCTTTCATTGCGCTATCGAAAACAAACAACGAACTTTCGGGAACGCAGTATAATCCTGGGCAAACATTAGCTCCCGAAAAACAAAAATCTTCGGAGGAGTTGATTGAACAGATGGTAAAAACAGCGCTCGAAAGTGTATTAAATAGTATTGAAAAACAAAACGAAGATTTTAGGGTAAAAGCAATGG
Organism: uncultured Maribellus sp.; assembly: GCA_964476535.1. GTDB lineage: Bacteria > Bacteroidota > Bacteroidia > Bacteroidales > Prolixibacteraceae > Draconibacterium. The sequence goes on along the minus strand of CAYZBC010000394.1, from coordinate 3,497 downwards.
TGAGTAATGTAAAACCTATTGCAGCTAAAATCGGCAAAAAAGAGGGACTAAAATTCGACCAGCGTTATTTTGTTTTTGAAAACAGATCGCGCCGAAACGGTACACTTTATTCAAAAAGGATTGGAGTTGTAAAATCGATGAAAGTTGTTGATAACCGTCAGGTTACCGCTGGACAAACTGAATCATCGGCTTTTTATCAAATTGCCGGTGGGAAGGTGGATAATTACGGAATGTTTCTCGAGCAAAACAGCGATATTGGGTTAAACGTTTTTTTGGGAACAACGGTTGGAGGATTATCTGGATTTACTGGTAGAGCGGAATATTATATCTCGAAAGCATTTGGCGGTACGATGGCTGAGGGGAAATCGGGGAAAGGATTAACATCTATTAAAATTTATGCTGAAGGTGCATATGGAACTGACACTTATGATGAGAAGTATGATTTTCTTCGTGGAAGTGTTGGATTAAGTAAAGATTTTTATCCATTAAATTTTCTTCATTGGGGACCATTTGTTGGTTACGGAGTTGAATCTACAACATGGGAAAGTACAGAGGGTAGTATCTCTTCGGATTTTATAGAAATGGGAGCAAGAATTGGAGTGAACCTTGCATATAATATACAATTAATTGGATCGCTAAATTACTATATGTTAATGTCTTCAGATGTTTTAGATGAAAATAAAGAAGTGTTTATTGAGGACTTTGATTATAAAGAATTCTTCGATGATCGGTTTGGGGTCGGAGTAAGTTTAGGTTTAAGAATAATGTTTTAAATCATAATATTATGACAAAGAAAATTGGGTTTTTAGGATTTCTATTTCTGTTAATGTTATCAGTGACAATTAATGCACAAACCAGAAAACAGAAAAAAATGGCTGGTTTTGTTATGGGCAATTACGAAGTGGAATGTATGGGAACCGGAATGGATGGTACCCAACTGGTAAAAGTTTGGGGATATGGTAAAAAGCCAGCTGTTGCTGCTTATCAGGCAAAGAAAAATGCGGTTCATGCAGTTGTGTTTAAAGGAATAAACGGTGGGAAACCTGGTTGTATGAGCCGACCTTTAATTACAAAACCAGGAGCAGAAGTTCAACATGGCGAATATTTTGAAGCTTTCTTTTCTGACGGTGGACATTACCTAAATTTTGTGTCTCAATCTGGTGATGGAACGATGGATCGGATTAAAGTTTCCAAAAAGCAGTACAAAGTTGGAGTTGTTGTTTCGGTAAAACATGCAGCTTTGCGCCGCGAACTGGAAACTGCCGGAATTATTAACAAATTGGGAGGTGGATTTTAAATTTTAAATCATGGCGAGAAAATATATTATTCTGATTGTTTTCCTTTTAATGGGGCAGTTTGTTTTTTCACAAGCAAAAAAACCTACAATTATGGTGGTGCCCAGCGATAATTGGTGCATAAAAAATGGGTACACCCAAATGTACGACGAAATGGGAACCCTTAAAACCTTGCCGGATTATAAAATGGCAATTCAAAACGAAACCGATTTATTAATGACCATCAGCAAAATAAATACGATGATGGCCGACCGTGGTTTCCCTCTTGTAAATCTGGAAAGCGCATTGCGGAATATTGAGCAGGAAAGTGCAGAGATTGCGATGCTTAGTAGTAAATCGGGTGGAGGAATTGCAGAAAGCCCAATAGATGTATTACAGCGAACAGCCAATGCTGACATTGTTATGCAGTTAACTTATGTTGTTAATCAAAATGGACCTCAGCGCTCTATTACTTTTATGTTGCAAGGTTTAGATGCCTATACCAATAAACAAATAGCAGGTGCGCAGGGAACGGGAGAATCTTCGTTTGCAACAGAAACCCCTGTTTTATTGGAAGAAGCAGTTTTGGCTCATATCGATGATTTTAATTCCAGGCTTCAGGAGCATTTCGACGATTTATTTGCAAACGGACGTGAAATTGTTTTTCAAACCCGAATTTGGGATACTTCAATAATCGACTTTGAAGAAGAGTTTAATTATAAAGGAGAAACTCTTGAAATGGGTGAAATTATTGAAGACTGGGTTTACGATAATACTGTTCAGGGAAGATATAATACATCGAATTATACCGAAAATGTTATTCGGTTTGATCAGGTGCGTATTCCTTTATATGACGATCGCGGGCGTCCAAATGATACGCGCCGTTGGATGCGTGATTTACGTTCTATGATTGCAGGCTCGCCCTTTAATCAGGAATGTAAAATATATACACGTGGATTAGGTGAGGTTTGGTTAATTGTTGGTGAAAAATAAAATTTCAGCAAAATGAATAAAATACTGATTTTCTTAATTTTAATAATTCCTTTTTGGAGTTTTGCTCAAAACGATCTTGGTTCTTCCAACGATTACGACCGGATAACTTTGGATGTTTTTATTCCAGATCAGGTGGAAAGTATTCCTGCTCATGCAAGAAGTTTAATTGTGAATAAACTTACTCAAGCGGTTTCGCAAAAAGGAATGGGCGGTGCAGGGGTAAGTCCTCGTTTTTTGCTTACTGCAAATATGGAGCTCCTAACAAAAGATATCACGCCAACTGTTCCTCCAATGGAGGCATATACTTTTGAAGTTTATCTTTATGTGGTTGATTTTGTAGATCAAAACATTGTTGCTTCAACCTCGTTTACAACAAAGGGAGCAGGTAGCAATAGTAATCGGGCTTACACAAATGCACTTCGTACACTGAATCTTAGAAATTCGAATGTCGACCGTTTTTTGGATGATGGGAAACGAAAAATTATAGAATACTATAATTCACGTTGCGATTTTGTAATTGCCCGTGCAAAATCGCTGGCAACTCAAAATCAGTTTGCCGCTGCGTTAAATACGCTTTCCTCAATTCCCGAAGTATGCAAAGATTGTTACATGCAGGCTTTGGATGAAATTGGTCCAATTTACCAGGATTTTATCGATCACGATTGTCAGGTGATGACCAATGTTGCATCTGCTGTTTTTGCTGCCGAGCCAACTTCAAATGGAGCAATGAAAGCCGGAGCTGTATTATCACAAATTGATCCTGATTCAAAATGTTATGGCGAATCGCAAAGATTGATTGGTAACATGGCGAAAAAAGTTCTTCAGGACGAAAATCGCGATTGGAGTTTTATGGAAAAGGTTTACGAAGATGGAGTAATGCTCGAATCGCTTCGTATACGTGCTTTTCGCGATGTTGGTGTTGCAGTTGGCGAAAACCAACAACCAACCTATAATGATATTATGTGGGTGTTTAGATAAAAGGGTTACGATAATATTTTAAAAAATTTGAAGCTTGAATATAATTCCAAGCTTCAAATTTTTAGTTAGCTCCAAAGAATTTAACAACATCATCCATTACGGCATTTATATCTTTTCCTCCGGTTTCTCTTCTTACTTGTTTGCTTAGTTCCATCAAAGTTGATGGATCTGATTCTTGCATTCCGATTTGTTTGAAACGTTTAAGCATTTTTTCCCAGTAGATCATCTGGCTCTGAATTTCCTTTGCTTGAG
>CAYZBC010000393.1:0-4557 GCA_964476535.1 uncultured Maribellus sp. | reverse complement strand
ATACGGCATATCCGAGTTAAATCGGTATTAAACATCACATAAAAACAGACAATAAAGTATTTTGTTTAAAGCCTGTTAAATTTATGTCGAATAAATTCAACAGAAAGATGACTAATTTTAAACTTATGCTAATTATGCTTTTTAAAATTTAAGCTAATCGCTCAAAAGAAAAATGCCATTTTCCATAAATCAATTTCTAATTAATACCAAAGAAAAATATGGATAATAATAATATCACTTTTTTCAGCAATTTTTTTTAAAATACTTTGCCAATGTAAAAACAATTAATACATTTGCACGCACGAAAAAAGAAGGAAAACGTTCTTTAATTATAATGATAAAAGTTAAAATATGAATCGTTAAAAGGCGGTACAATTTTAATTATTTTAGCCACAAAGGGAGAGATGGGTGAGTGGCTGAAACCACCAGTTTGCTAAACTGGCGTACGGGTTAAACTGTACCGGGGGTTCGAATCCCCCTCTCTCCGCATAAAAAATATTTTCGGGGTATGGCGCAGTCCGGTTAGCGCACCTGCTTTGGGAGCAGGGGGCCGCAGGTTCGAATCCTGCTACCCCGACTACTTAAAATCAAGGAGTTAGACGAAAGTTTAGCTCCTTTTCTATTGTCAATGGTATCAATTAACAATCGCATTCGAGATTTCGCGAGGTTGAAACTTATTTCAAATTCATATACATTTGACAAAGAATATGACTCTGAAATGCTGTTATTATTAATAACCAAATAGAAAATTATACTCAACAGAAAGCGAAATTCCAACAGTGAAGCAAAATCATTTTGTAATCCTGAGCGGGAATAAATCAGATTTTATATTTACAAGACCTTCATAATACGATACAACCTTAGCACAAAACTTTAATCATCCACATTTCTATTCCAAAAAAATACGAGACTACCGCAAGTATTAACAATATGTTGTGTCAAATGGATGTTATAAGTTTAATAGAAAACAATTAAAATATGAAAAATTCAAGAAAACTATCCGTTTTATTTTTGTTAGCAGCAGGTTTGTTTATGCTGATTTCGTGTAACAAAGACAAAATTTTACCCGAGGATGTAATTGCCAAAACAACTACAACAGATTACATTAATATAATTAATTCATTCTCGCTTGCTACGGTGGATGAATTAACGAGTAGCGATGACGATTTAAAATCCGCAAGTATAGTTGATTGTTTAACAATTACAATTCACGAAAATGATGATCTTGCATTCTGGCCTCGCAGATGGTCTTTCGACTACGGCACTGAGAATTGCGAATGTTTCCTTGGTAATAACAAAAGAGGAAAAATCCATGTGAGTAGATCCGACTGGTGGAAAAATGAAGGTTCATTAAAAGAGATCACTTTTGAAGATTTTTATTTGAATGACAACAAAATGGAAGGAATTAAAACAACGCTAAACACAGGTTTGAACGAAAGTGGCAACCTAACCTTCACAAAAAATGTTACTGATGCCAAACTAACTTATGCCGATGAAAGTTCAATGACATGGGCTTGCGAAAAGTATAGCGAACAAATAGAAGGAGGTGAAACAATTTTATTTACAGATGATGTTTGGTCTGTTACAGGTGATGGTGCAGGAATAAATTTGGATGAGAAAAGTTATACGATGACAATAGCTACCCCTTTAATTTATAACAGTGGTTGTTTTTATCCGGTTAGCGGAATTGTAGAAATTGCAACTGAAGGAGGAGAACAACAAGTATTTAATTATGGCGCTGGCGAATGCGACAATATTGTTTCAGTTACCGTTGGTGATGTAACAACAACAGTTGAACTCTAATATTTTGAAATCGAATTATTAGTGTAAAGAACAGATTCTTATTTGGAGTATTAACATGGTATATTTTGTTAATATTCCAATTCTGTTTTTTATCTAAATATTAAGTTGAAAGAAGCAATAAATTAAACAAAAGTTCATTGTTTGAAACAAGCTGGTAGATGGCAATTTTAAACAATAACAATTTGCCAATTTTTTTGTAATATAGCTAACTATAAATGCAATAGATTGGTTTTAAAAAACAATTACAATCATATGAAAATAACTGAAGAAATAAAAATTAGCGACAACGGGTTTGTTTTTAATTCAAACACTGGCGATTCATTTAACCTAAATCCATTAGGATTAGAGCTAATCAAAAAAATTGCTGAAGACAAAGATTTTGAAATTATCCGCGACGAAATATTGGAGAGATATGATGTTGATGATTTAACCATCGAAAAAGATTATTATGAGTTTTATGCCTTGTTAAAGCATCATCAAATAATTGCTACAGGCAATCCTTTAGATTTCAAATAAACGAAGAATTATGTCGAAGCAAAAACTAACAATTGCCGTTACAGGTTTAAATAATACCGATAATCCGGGGCCGGGAGTACCAGTTATTCGTGGATTAAAAGACTCGGAAGATTTTGATGTTCGGATAATCGGGCTTGTATATGAAAACCTCGAACCCGGGATTTATATGGAAGATTTATGCGACCGCATTTTTCAAATTCCGTATCCTTCGGCTGGCTCCGATGATTTAATCGAGCGCATAGAAAATATTCATCAACAGGAAAAAATAGATGTGCTAATTCCCAATTTCGATGCTGAACTTTTTTCGTTTATGAAAAACGAACAGCGTTTGTTAGATAAAGGCATTCATACATTTTTACCCACCATAAAGCAATTTCAGGAACGAGAAAAAGACCAACTGGCAAAGTATGGCGAAAAATATGGAGTGAAAGTTCCGGGAAGTCTCAACTTGGGTAGCATTGGTCAAATTTCAGAAATGGAAGACAAATTTGATTATCCGGTAATGGTGAAGGGCCAGTTTTACGATGCTTACGAGGCAAATAACGAAGAACAGGTAAAACAGGCTTTCTATAAAATTTCCGCCAAATGGGGTTTTCCTGTAATCATCCAGGAATTTGTAAAGGGCACCGAGGTAAATGTAATAGCACTTGGCGATGGCGAAGGAAATACAATTGCTGCAGTACCCATGCGTAAACAATACATTACCGATAAAGGAAAAGCCTGGGGCGGCATTACTTTGGCTGACGAAAAAATGATGGAATTAACCCGTTCGCTTATTCAGCAAACAAAATGGAAAGGCGGAATGGAACTCGAACTCATTAAAACATACAGTGGAGATTATTATCTGATTGAAATTAATCCACGAATTCCGGCATGGGTTTATTTGGCAGTTGGTGCAGGGCAAAATATACCTGAGGCACTTATAAAGCTAGCACTTGACATGGATGTAAAACCAATGACTGAATATAAAATCGGAAAAATGTTTGTACGTTATTCCTACGACATGATTGTGGATTTGGAAAAGTTTGCTGCCATTTCGATGAATAAAGAGATTTAACGCATTGATGTTTAATAAATGATAATATAAAAAGAATTACCTGAAATACACTTCAACTTCGCTCAGCGTGATGGTCAGACTGAGCGAAGTCGAAGTCTTTTCTTATGATTCAGCAATATAAAAAGAAAAAACAATGGAAAAATTAAAATACGAAAAACCAGTTATTAGCAAAATTACAGCAGGTGTTCCGAATAAATTTGGCTTACCCGCAAAACAAAAAATAATTTCTGAAATCGATGGAATTCCCGTTCCTAAATTAATGGAAGAATATGGATCCCCGTTATTTGTAATTTCAGAAAAAACAATAAGAGATACTTATGCGGAAGCAAAACGGGCATTTGAAACCCGCTATCCAAAAGTACAATTTGCATGGTCGTACAAAACCAATTACCTAGATGCAGTTTGTAGTATTTTTCACGACGAAGGTTCGTGGGCAGAAGTGGTTTCGGGTTTCGAATTTCAGAAAGCACTATCTAATGGAGTAAACGGCTCGAACATTATTTTTAATGGCCCCGAAAAGTCAGAAGAAGATTTAACCATGGCGATTGAGCACAACGCCTGTATCCACATCGACCATTTTGATGAATTGTATTTATTGATTGAAACCACACGTAAACTGGAAAAAAAAGCACGCGTTGCCATTCGAATAAACCTCGATGCCGGCATTTATCCAATTTGGGATCGTTTTGGTTTTAACTACGAAAATGGTGAAGCCTGGAATGCAATCAACCGAATAATGTTAGCCGAAAATCTAGAAATAATTGGGTTGCACACTCACATCGGAACTTATATTATGTCGGCTCCGGCGTATGGAATAGCTGCATCAAAATTATCAAATTTGTACATGGCAATTCACCGTAAATTCGACCACTGGTTGAAATACATTGATTTAGGCGGTGGTTTTGCTTCTAAAAATACTTTAAAAGGTGCGTACATGCCTGGCTCCGAAACCTGCCCGACCTTCGACGATTATGCCGAAGCCATTTCAAATGCTATTATTTCGTCTGAAATTCCACACGAAAATTTGCCGGTTCTGTTTTTGGAAACCGGACGTGCATTAATCGATGACGCAGGACATTTGCTGACTACTGTTCTGGCAAATAAACGGTCAACTGCAGGAAGACGCACCATGGTAATTGATGCAGGCGTGAACCTGCTGTTTACTACATTTTGGTATAATT
>CAYZBC010000392.1:0-4597 GCA_964476535.1 uncultured Maribellus sp. | reverse complement strand
GGAGGTTTTATTCAGATGGGAGTGGGCTTTTTATTGCTTGCCGGCTTGGTTTTAGAGTGCGGTTACGATTTGGTAAAAGCCAATGCAGTAAAAGTTTTTATCATATTAATTTATACGGTTTTTTCGTTGGGAATATTTATTTACCACGGGCAGGTTAATATTGTAGCTGGACTTATCCTCGCTGCAGGGAACATGGTTGGTGCATGGCTCGGTGCACATTTTGCAATTAAAGGGGGAGCAAAATATGTGCGGTATGTATTAATACTCGTTTTAATAATTGTAATCCTGAATTTGTTCGGAGTGTTTGGATGACATAGTTCGTATTTAAGGTTCAAAATTTAAAGTAGAAAAAGCTTTCGCCGGGAGACTTTCAGTTCACCCGATGAATAAGTGAAAAACTCAAAATTATACATCGAAATTATAGATTAAAAAAAATCTTTTCTCTGAAAAGGGAAATTGGCTCAGCTTGCCGAGGGAAAGGGATCGAAACTAAATTTTTTGACTTTCACCGGGTAACTCCGGGTTCACCTGTTGAATAAATAACAACCCAGCTTATATTCATTCGGTGACAGAAAGTCAACAGGTGAAAAAAATGAAAATGGATCATCAACAAAATAAAATAAAAGTTACAATAATCACTGGCTTTTTAGGAGCTGGGAAAACTACTTTTATTAACCAGCTGCTAAAAAACGATCTAGAAACTCAATTTGCTTTGGTTGAAAACGAATTCGGCGATGTTTCGATCGATACCAAATTGATAAAAGGTGTGGATACCAGCCAGATGTTTGAGCTAAAACAAGGTTGCATTTGCTGCACCATTTCCGACGAGTACGAATTGGTTTTACAAGAGTTGGCAGAACGTTTCCCCGAGGTTGAACACCTGTTGATTGAAACCACCGGAATTGCCGATCCTGCACCAGTTATCCGCCCATTTTTTGCGGATGAAAAGTTAAAAGAAATTTACCAGTATTACGGAACAATTTGTTTGGTTGATGCGCTAAATTTCAAAGATTCACCCGAAACGGAAATAACTATAAAACAGCTTGTTATTGCTGATTTTGTGTTGATTAGCAAAACTGAAAAATTTCCAGACATTCAAAAATTAGCTTTCAAAAAAACCCTTCAAAAGATCAATCCATTTGCCGAAATAGAATTGGATTTTCGCAAGAATATTCAATTAAACAACATCCTTCAAAAAAAGAGAACTGAACTTGATTTTGTAGGATTTTTAAATTCTCATTCAAATCTTTCAACACAAACGCTTCACTTTGATCGATCGCTAAATAAAGAAGAATTTATCCATTGGCTTTCTTACAATTTAGATATTTATAAAAAACAAATCTACAGAACAAAAGGAATTCTCTGTTTCGAAAACGAACCCTACGAATTCATTTTGCAGGGAGTGGGAGGGAGTTTTGAGATTTTGGAAGGAGATTTTATTTTGGATGAAGCTAAAAGCGAGGTAGTTTTTATTGGGAAATTGGATGGATTGGATTTGAATTTCGAATAGTACTTTCTGAAATAATTGTCATTCATATTATCGTAAATGGCTGGTATTTAGATTTATTTGGATGTGAAAAATAGAATTTTATATGTCAGTTGACATATATTTTTTGTATATTAGAAAGCAACTTATTATAATACCAAAAATCAAATAGTTTGTGATAATTTCAATTCGGATAATTTTTACTTACTTTTTATTTGCATTAACTTTTCTCACACTTAAAAAGTCACAGGCTGCGCCCGATAAAAAGAATAATTGGCCAGAGATGGTTTCTTCTTTTGAAATATTTGAAGATTCGCTTGATTTACCTATCGATTCAGTTAAAATACCCGATGCTAAATTTTTCCAGGATTACAATGGGCAACAACTTAATCGCAACAAAGTATATTGGTTAATGATTGTAATTGATAACGCTGTTACCCGACAACAAAATTATTTTATTCATTTTAACAGCCTTTTAAGTAATGTTAAGTTGTATCAGAAAGATGAAAATGGAAATTATACAGAAAAAATTGGAGGTACGCTAATCCCTGAAAAGCAGAGGTCGGTTGGTGGAATGCTAAAAGAAAAAGTACCTTTTACAATTTCCAGGCAAAACAAAACCGAATTTTTTGTTAGAATTTGCACGCAAGTTGAGTTGGTTTATAACTTGTCTGGGATGGAAATTGTCTCATCCGAAGAATACAGCAATTGGGTTGATAATACTTATTTTATACAGTTCTTTTTTCTCGGTGTAATCGTTGTACTGTTGATCCTTAGCCTAAGCCTTTACATTTTAACTCAGAAAAGATTATATCTTTTCTATTTTTTTTATATCTTTTCAACTACTTTGTTTTTTGTTAATCACCACCAAATATCGGAAAGATATCTTTTGTATAATTTTCCAAAAATTGATTTATTTCTCTCTTTCACTTTAACAATTGGAGAAGCAATATATTTGTGGTTCTTTTACGAGGCATTAAAAAATGAAGCTATACCGGAGTGGAGGGGTTTTATTTGTAAAAGTGCCATCGTTTTCACAATTGTTTGTTCGCTTATTTGTATCATCGTTCCATTCGATTACTACTCTGCTAACTTTATAAATGATATATACGGCTTATTTACCGGAGGTTTTGTTGTAACGATATTTTTTCTTTTGTACCGGAAAGTTTCGAAACCAATAAAGATAATTATTACCGGTTCGTTAATTATGGTAACTACCGGATTAATTGCAATTGTGCTCGATTTTTCGAAAGTTGTTTCTTCGAATATGAACTTGTACCAGGCGGGAGTATTAATTGAAGTGATTTTGTTTTCCATTGCTTTAAATCATATTTACAATAAGGAAAGGCTGGAAAAGGTAAAAGTACTTTTGGTTAACTCGCAACTGGCGGTTCAACAGGTTAATACGGATTTGGAGAATCATATTTTGGCTGATAAACTTGCCATGCGAAATCGTGAACTTGCCACAAAAACGATTCTTATTGAGCAGAAAGAAACGATTATATACGAGGCTGTAGCGTATTTAGCGCAGCTAAGTGAACAAAATACTGAAAGGGGACAAGAGATTCAGAGTATGATAAAATCGTTGCAGTTGCACAGGAACAATGATAACTGGAAAGAATTTGAACTGCATTTTAGAAAAATTAACCCCCGGTTTTATTCCGAATTAATAGAGGAATGCCCCAATCTTACCGGGAACGACATGAAACTTTGTGCTTTTATAAAATTGAATTTATCGACCAAACAGATTGCGTCAATCACAGGTAAAAGTCAAAATACAATTGATGTGTCGCGAAGCAGGCTTCGAAAAAAACTGGGTCTGAAAAACGGCAACTTAACTTCTTTTATTACTGCAATTGGGTAAAAGCAATGTTTTTAATTCGCATTAAAACTGACTGTCCGAATCATTTTCAGTCATCTATAACAAACAATATGATTATTACAACGACAGACAATAGTTGATTTTCCTGATTTAACGTGCTGTATTTTAATGAATAGCATAGATTTTAATTTTTTATGTATTTTTCAGAATGTACAGATTTTGTAAGATGGATTAATTTTCATTTAGATTTTTGATGCCTTAACTTATAGTACTGCAACACCTGAATAAAGCAGATCAAACTACAGTTACATGGCTTTCAGGATATTGTTAATTAGCACTTTAATCGAAACTGAAATAAAAAATCATGAAATTCAAAATTCTACTTCTCCTTTTCGTTTTTTCTGCCTTTTTAATTAACGGGCAGGAGATACAACTAAATTCTGCGGTGGTTGCCACTGCAGGAAGTAATCCTGAACTAAGCACGGTTAACATCTCTAAATGGCGATTGGGTGAAGTTCACTTAATCGTTCTTCAAGGAGATGAACTTAACGAAAATGCTGAAATGAACTGGAATGTGAGTTCTTATCCCAATCCATTCAGAACTTCTCTATTTCTCGAATTTAAAATCAGGGAAATCGCTGAATTTAACATTCAGGTAACCGACATTGCCGGGAAAAAACAATGGCTTACTGAAAAGAAAACCATTACACCGAACCAGGTAATCAGTCTCGATTTGGCTAAACTTACTCCAGCCTTATATTTGGTTACCATAACACCAAAAGATAAACTTACAAAAAGGGTATTTAAAGTTCAGAAATATTGATTTTCTAATACACTCACTTTCAAATAAATATTTAAACTACACAAAATGAAAAATTTAACAAAAATACTAATTGTAGTTCTTTTTGCATTCTCAGGATTACTTAATTATGCAAGGGCACAAGCCCCCGAAGGAATTATTTACCAGGCCGAAGCCCGCAACGATAAAGGAAAAGTGTTGCTCAGGGCTAATCTTGAAGTTAAAATCACAATACATCAGGATAATTTGACAGGAATAAGCGTTTGGGAAGGATTACACACAGTAACCACAAGCAAATACGGGATGTTTGTACTGGTAATCGGAGAAGGAACTTCGAGTTATAATTTTACAACTATTGATTGGGGAAATCATGCCCACTTTTTAAACGTGAAAGTAAAATCCACAAAAGGGAAAAATGCTTTAAATTGGGTTGACATGGGAACCACCCAGCTTTTATCGGTTCCGTATGCCTTGCATGCCAAAACAGCCG
>CAYZBC010000391.1:0-4618 GCA_964476535.1 uncultured Maribellus sp. | reverse complement strand
TATCCTGCTTCTCTTCTTCTAGTTCCATTTAACTTCCTATTTTGCAGGAGTCTATCCTTTTACAATAATAATCTTCTTTAAAAAACACTTTTAAGTAGAATTTTGCCTTTTAAATCATCACACTCTTTAAGCAGATTTTGGCTCTGCTTAAGTGAAAGTTGAGATTCATTCATGGTATCTAATTGTGAGAATTTCTTTTTTATCTCTCCCTGGTTCTTCAGTAAGGAAGTAAGCTTTTTTGGAGTGAAGGAAAATATTTTCTCTCTTGATAAGTTCATCATTGATTCCAAACCTGTTATGGCTGTTACCAGAGAAAACAATTTCAAAAATCCAATTATTTCACAAGTGTCAGACCTCTTAAAAGATGCATATTTTTATAGGGCCATATTCCATTTGGTATAAGACTTAAATGTTTGGTTTTTCTTTTCGTTTTTCCTGCAATTCCGGGTTGTCCTTTTAAACCATCATTGTCATTTATCCCAATAGCAAATTTCACCATGCTACTTTTTTTAAGTTCAAAGGGGAAGAGTTGATCTTGAGGAAAACTAATCTCATAGATGGTTCTACCATCTATCCGTTTTATGGCTCTCTTTACCATAGATTTACTTACCATCCCAGGGTTTAATCCTCTGCTTAACTCCCAATCGGGACACACACCCCGTTTCAAAACCGCTCCTTCATATGGAGATAACCAGATATTGTATTCGTAATCATTTTCGTCAAATGCTGACTTAGTCTGAGTAGCATCTTTAAGGGTATCTAAATAAATCTGGATACAATCCCCTTGCCAAAAGAACATTTTTTTCTCATCAGTAAAGTGAATGTTATCCTTAACGTCAACTGCCATATAAAAATGTTTCTTATCCCAGCCTAAATATAAATTAGCTGATAGGTCTTTTTCTCCTTTCCAAACTGTGTTTCTTGGGTCCACTAGTGCATCTTTACCCATGCTTATGGGAGAAATTCCTTCCCAGTCAGAGAGATCCCCATCAACCTTTATCCGAGTGCCTATCCTGTGGCAAAAAATAGGATTTAGTACATTATCAAAACTGTATTTTTCTCCTGTATTTAACCTTACTGAAGCAACAACTTTTATTCTTTTTTGAGAAATAGATTTTTTTGCGTTAAATAAAATTGTTTCTCTATCCCCTGCTCCAATTTTGAATCGTAGGAATTTGGTATCTAAACCAATGTCTTCGGAAAAAAGTTTTACATCACCACCTAAAATGATATTAGATTTATTACACAATTCTAATTCCAACTGCCTATTATTCTTAGCGCAAACACCTACCTCCAATGGAGGACCAATATTGGTAATACTGGCAGTTTCTATCAAGAAATCCAGAGCAACTGTCTCAGGTGCTTCAATGTATATCGGGTAAAGCGTTACTGGTAAAATTCCATTATCTATATTTATCCTTCTGTTAAGAAAAGTGTATGCTCGAATATTCTTTAACTCTTTCGCGGATAATTTTAGCTTTCCATCCTTTACTTCTTTAGAAACTGCCCATAGAACTGCTATTTTATGTTTGTCTTTTCTAAATAAGAATCCTCTCAAGGCTGAACCAACTTTGAGTTGCCTTATAGGTACTGCCTGACCCAGACGGACCCCTTGAGTTGCTATAGCTACCAAACCAGGAGTTGGCAAGTATGCTGAACTGACTGCTGCGCACGTAATCCATCTTGTAGGATTCCAATGAAAATAGACACTTCCTTTTACACCCTTTGCCTGATCGGTCAGAAACATACGGGAAACATAACTTGACCAGATATCTTCTCCGGGAGCGATCAAAAAATCCATATTCCCGCAAGATGTTGCGGAATACCATCCTTCTGACTCCCCACTCCAAGGAATCCATACCCTACGAAAACCAAATTCACCTGACACAACTGGTATATTTCCCACGCCGTGTTTTCTCATAGTTTTATGCAATAAATCTATTGATTTAGCATAGTCATTAGGTATCTCAGGATGGCTTCGATATGGGTGATATTCAAGACAGTCCATATAGTTTCCAGGAGTGCTTTCTAAAGCTTTTAAGTACTCATCAATAAATCGTATCCTGGACGGCTCAAGTCCAGCCGTAGTTCCCAGCATAACAAGAGCATCTTTATCTACGGATTTAATAGCATTATAACCGCATTTCTGAATGCGAGCTTTGTCTTCTATGGGAACCTGTCTCCCATCTTTCCCCTTCAGATTCTCGCATTCTCCTACGAAAAGCCAAAAAGTTGGATATGGGCTGTATCTCCTGGCAAAATTTTTAATTACTTTGCTCCAATACTCTAATTCGTCTTCATTAACAAAATATTCCTTTTTATTAGGGTCTACACCAAAATTAAAAACATATTTTCTATCTTCCCATCCTTTTCCCCAATAGCTTCTAGAATATAATCTATGCAGTATTGGAAGGCGGAGTATACAATGAATCTTATTTTCTTTTAAGTTTTTTAGATGTAATTCAAAATAGGGGTAGTTTTTCTCAGACCATTTTTTCAACGAATTATCGGTAGGTACCTCTACACGAACCAAATTGATACCATATCGCCTGAGAAGTTTAGGGGTTTTAACTATCTCTTGCATAGACCAATGCTTAAGACTCCATAGATACATACCTCTAAAAAATGTTGGATTATTATATACAGGCACTTTTTCAATTCGGGCGAATCTAGAGGTAGTAATTATCTTTTTTCCTGAAGGAGGTAAATCCAAATAAGCCTTAATATCGTAAAAGCCATATTCTAAAGAATTAAAAGGGATTGGGATCTCTTTCTCCTTCCCTGCAGGAAGACTTACATCTGCACTTTTTCTTCTAACTGGAGTATCAGGGAATCTCCTTATCGTATATGTCAATTTACCTTTCACCGTCTTATCTGTTAGGTTAAAGACTCTGGCTTTTAAACCGAAAGGCTTTTTACCTATAAAGAGATTGTTTTCATCTCCTGTGACTATACTAAATTCCACAGCATTTTTATCTGTTCCAAGATTTTTATCTGGAATGATTTTGACATCATCCAGAAATATACTGTTCACTGCACTGGAGTCTGCAAAAAAATTAATAACTAGGTAAACATATTTTCCTGAAGCTATATTTAACTTACCTTTAAGCTTGATATCCTGCCATTCTGGTGTGAGTGAAATTTTACCGAATGAACTTTTAATCCCCGCACTATCTCGTAAGGCCACAGTTATAGAAGGTCCTGATGCTAACGATTTCGCCTTAAAACGAATAATGTAGGGCTTAGCTATCGCAAGATTCATCCAAAGAGATTTTAGAACTCCTGTCTTCCTCAATGAATGTCGACCAAAAGGAGTGGGAATCCTATCCACTCGCAAACATCTTTGAGCATGCACTGCATTGTCTGTGTCAATACTATATCGATCTTTCATCCTACTTGGAGCAAATTCCCAGCCCTGTATGCCTCTTTCAAAGCTACCATTGACCGGAATATTGCCAGACCTTTCTTCCCCAACCTCATTTTTTTTAATTGCTTCTCCTGACCCGATGGTATACAGATGTTGAATTTCCTTTGAAGAAAGAGCATGATTGAAAATCATAAGTTCGTCAATAGCTCCATGAAAGTAGAATTTCTTCCAATCTGATCGGCGTCCTATAATAAGGTTTGATGATGTTGAAATCTTATGTAGCTTATACATTACTTGATTGGAGACCTCCTCTCCATTTATGTAGAACCTGAGCTTTGTAGGAGTAGTAGTACAAGCCATGACAACATGCACCCATTTTCCTTCCTTTACTTTAGCTCCAGATGAACGAAAACTCCCTTCCCAACCGCCCTTAAGTTCTAACTTTTTTGCAATTAAGTATAGACTATACTGGCAATCCATACCTTTACGACGACTAAGAATAGTCATACCTTTACTTTTTGGGGTCTCTGACCTAAACGGCTTGATCCAAGCAGAAATTGTAATAGCATCAGGCAGATCCAGGCTCTTATCGTATACAACCTCAACATAATTCTCTTTCCCATCAAACATTAACGCCTTGCCTACCTTGCCTTTTACCCATTCAGGGTTTCCTCTGATTTTACCATGATTGCCTTTTCCAGAAGCATCCGATACAGTAAAACCTTTTCCCTCATCAAATGCCCAGTATCCCACTAGCCCTTTTTTTGAAAAACTGTCTTCTTTGCTTTTCGCAAAGACATTAGTGAGCAAAAGGACACTAACAACCATACATACACACACCATAACTACGATACATCTATTAAGTTTTAGTCGAGTAGACATAATATGATTCCTCCCATTTTGTGTTCAATTTATCCTTTGCTATAGTTTAGTTAAAAAAGTTAATTTTTTTAACTTTTTTTGCGTTCACACTTTATATATAGAAACGCCTCAACAATTCAAGTTCTCTGTCACCTCCTTTTTTGTCCCTATTTTATCTATTTAAAAACTATTTTTCCAGCCATATAGGGCTGGACCATGCCTTTGCGCCATTTTTAAGCGTGACTCGTGCATAGTAGTAAATTAATTGTTTTCCATTGGGTGATTTTATCTCAGGAAAAACTTCTCCTCTAAAAGCATCCTTAAATTTGTCAATGAATTCGAATCTCGCTTTATTGCCACCATCGCTAAGTTCAATTTCCTCCCTGCCAC
>CAYZBC010000390.1:0-4641 GCA_964476535.1 uncultured Maribellus sp. | reverse complement strand
TATACATCAAAACCCGGTAGAAGAAGGAGTGGTTTTCAGGCCGGAAGATTATTTATATAGCAGTGCCGCTGATTATGCCGGAGAAAAAGAAATATTGAATGATGTTATTGTTGTTAAGTGATACAGAATACCACGCGATGCAATCGCGCGGGAGCGGAGAGTTGTAGCCCGCCTCATTTTTTGTGTAACTTAATAGTGAATTGCTCTGTGATTGCCTACTCTGCATATACTAAAGTCAGACTGGGGCACAACTACAAAAATGAAAGAATTAAAAAAATGACTGTCCGGATCGTAACCTAATCCGCAAATTGATTTTCCCTGTTTACCCCAGCCCTAAAGGGAGCAGGGACAATCAATTCGCTCCCTTCAGGGTCGGGATAAACGAATTGATATTCAGAATAAAGAATAAAAAGTGGGTGTCAAAACGGATAGTCATTAATAAAAATTATAAAACACTGATAATCAAGAATGGGAATTTCGCAATTTTAGGTTATTGCGCGGATTCCCGTTACCTTGCCTGTTAAAAGAAGAAGTGAATCAAGTATATAAAATAACAAACCAGAAAATAGAATGAAAATATCAAAATTTATCATTAGTTGCACATTACTAATAAGTTACTTTCTTTCAGGAGCAGTCTTTGCCCAAAACAACGATTCATTTCTACTTCCTCCCGAAGTGATTGTGTTACCTGAAAAAGCAGATAATCATTCTGTGACAAATAGAAAATTTACAGGTATTCCCAGCATGGCAATAAGCAATGGAGGGAAAATTTGGACTGTGTGGTACGCAGGAATAACATCCGGTTAAAACGAAAACAACTATATTATAGTATCCTCCAGCTCGGATGACGGAAATAATTGGATAGAGAAATTAATTATTGATCCGGATGGAGATGGACCAACAAGAGCATTTGACCCTGAAGTATGGATTGACCCTACCGGTAAACTATGGATTTTTTGGGCACAATCCATTGGCCATGACGTTACGGTTACGGGTGTTTGGGCATTAACAAGTGTTAATCCAGAAGCAGATTGACAAAAATGGTCCGAGCCTAAAAGATTGACAAATGGTATTATGATGTGTAAACCAACCGTGCTTTCTAATGGGGATTGGGTTTTACCTGTTTCAACCAGGAAGTTAACAGATAATAGTGTTAAGATGATAGTATCAACTGATAAAGGACTGTCCTGGCACGAAAGAGGTGCGGTTAATGTACCAAAAGACAGTCAAACTTTTGATGAACATATGATAATTGAAAGAAAGGATAAAACATTATGGATGCTTGTACGCACAAAATCTGGAATCGGTGAAGGTATATCCAAAGATATGGGCAAATCCTGGAGTAAATTAAGCCCTTCTAAAATCGAACATCCAAGTGCAAGATTATTTATCAGGAGACTTAAATCAGGAAATCTTATATTGGTAAAACATGGCCCAATTGACATGAAAATACAACGCTCTCATTTAATGGCTTTCATTTCAACCGATGATGGAAAATCATGGTCAACTGGTTTGCTAATTGACCAACGAAAAGGTGTTTCCTATCCCGATGGACAGGAAACCGAAGACGGAACAATACATATTATTTACGACTACAACAGGGTAACAAACCAGAATGTTTTTATCACAAGTTTTACTGAAAATGATATACTGGCAAATGATTATGACAAAAGAATTATAAGAGTTTATAATAATAGAAGGACCGTAAGTAAGGGTGGGATAGATCAATAACTGTTTGTCATTCAATAAATACTAAGCAAGTCGATTTGTGCAGAAATACGCAAGGGAATAATAAACATAGGTCATTGGGCTGATGATGCTAAATTGAAGATGAGTTCTTTAATAAAACATATAGTGGTTTGACTGGAAGGTGTTTCAAAATGCCCAACGCCCCATATTCAAACCGTCAGTTTGAATAAAAACTGCCGTTAGTACAAGCCGAGGCAGCACTATGCGAAATGAATATAAAATGAATTTGAAATTGACATAATGAATTCAACTAAAACACCAAAAGAATATTTCTGGTCTAGATTTGCAACTGATTTTGAGAAACATAATAATTATGTAGCAGGATTCAAAGAAATAGAATTTCTTAAAAATAAACTGCTGGAAAATAAGAGCTTAAAAAAAACGCTTGAATTGGGTTGTGGAGATGGAATGTTTACAGAAATAATTGCAAATAACTCCGATAAGGTTGTTGCAACCGATTGGTCGGATGAGATGATAGAAGCTGCAAAACTAAGATATAGGAACAATAAGGTTATTGAGATAAAAAAAGAAGATTGTTTAAATCTTTCTTTTGAGAATCACAGTTTTGATACTGTTTTTATAGCTAATTTATTACATGTCATCCCGACACCCGAAAAAGTACTTGATGAATGCAAACGTATTTTAAAAACGGATGGACAAATAATTATTCTCAGTTTTACAATGCACAGAATGAAATTCTTCCATAAGATAGCCATGCTGTATCGATACATTCGCACTTATGGAAAGCCGCCAAAAGAATCAAGAGTGTTGTCACCAAAAAATGTAAAAGAGATGCTTGATAAAGGAGGATGGGAAACAATGAATATTGATTTGATTGGAGACAAGATGAAATCTGTATATGCCATTGCCAGAATTTCGGCAAATTGATAAGAATATTTTACATGAATAAAAAAAGGCCTCTTGCCAATAATAGATAAATTTAATAGGGGGATAAGTGGTTTGCAAAAATTTCGTATATTACTCAAAGAATGTTCAGAGTGGCTTTTGATGTAGCTCCATTGTCCGCTGCTAAACGTACTATCTTACGTCAAACTGCGCAATAACTATAAAATACTGATAATCAAGAATGGGAATTTAGCAATTTTTGGTTTTTGTGCGGACTCCTGTTACGGGCAACAAAAAATGAATCCCCTAACGTAAACAAAAAATATAGATATGATTTTTAAGTTTCAAAGAATTATTTCTCTTTTAGGTTTACTCCTGTTTTTAAATAGCTGTAGTACGGATTCAAAATACACTTTTACGCACTCAGAGCCAGAAGCAAAAGGATACTCTTCACAAAAATTAGACTTACTTAAAACCCATCTTGAAAAAAGCGGTGCATCTTCTATGATGATAATAGTTGATGAAGAAGTTATATTTAAATGGGGAGAAACTTCTAAAAAGCACTTAATTCATTCCATGCGAAAAGCATTGTTAAATTCACTCATCGGAATCGCTATAGAACAGGGGAAAATAGACACTTCCCTGACATTGAGAGAACTTGAAATTAATGACATAGAGCCCAAATTATCGGAAAGCGAACAAAATGCACGAATAGTAGATTTATTAAAATCAAGGTCAGGGGTTTATCATCACGCCGCTGGAGTTAGTGAAGGGATGCTAAGAGGTATGCCCGAACGAAATTCTTTTGCGCCCGGAGAACACTATTATTATAACAATTGGGACTTTAATACGATTGGAGCAATTTTAGTGAAACAAACCGGAAAGAGTATTTATGAACTCTTTGAGCAAGAAATTGCAATCCCTTTAGGCATGAACGAATACAAGGGAGAATATTGCACTATTGATGCTGAATCTGAAAATGCAGGTATAACTGATGATATAGATGGATTTTATCAATATGAATACAGTAAATCCAAATATCCGGCTTACCATTTTAGAATGTCAACTCGCGATTTAGCTTTATATGGCTTATTGTATATGAATAATGGGAATTGGAATGGCAAACAGCTAATTCCAAAAGACTGGATTGATGTCAGTACGAAACCATATTCAATTTATTCTCCTGAACACAGATTGGCATATGGAATGCTTTGGAGGGTAATTGTGCCAGATGGAAATACTAAAAGAAATTCTTTTTTTCATACAGGAGTCGGTATACATTGTTTAGGAGTTTATCCTGATTTGAATATGGTTTTTGTGCATAGAGTTGATACAGAAAATGATTTTGATTATAATGGAGCTGATTTCTACAAAATGCTGGGATTTTTATTTGATTCCAAAATTCAATAATATTGAAATTAACGCCCACATAATGTATAAAAGAAATATCCGAGATAGTGGTAAATTAAAAGGGTGCAACCTTTTTTCGCTTTCTTGAAATTTGACAGGAAAATCCAACGCAGTCGGCTACTATTCTTATACGAACCATTGGGATACATTTTGAGTCATCCTAAAATATGTCTACAATTAATTAGTAGATATGTATAAAAATGATGGAATAACAAGACGTTACAGCGAGGATTTTAAACTCAAGATTTTATCCGAATTTAGTACTGGGAAATATTCAAAGAGGCAGCTTACCCGCATTTATGGGATACAATCACTCTGGAGTTGTTGCCAACTACAAAAAAGTACCTTGGAATAAGGGAACGGGAGATTTTTGATGTTTATGATTCTTTAAAATTATAGGTGGTACATATCTTCTTATAATTATTCTTTTTAATAAATTATTGAATATAAATGATGCAATAAAAGTAGAACTAGAACCAATTTGTTCAGATTATTATCTAAAAATCATTATTGGAATTAAAAAATAGCTTAAAACTATGCATTGTGCCCCAAATGTGTCCCATTGCAAAACAAAAAAGCCTTTGAGTCATTGACCTAAAGGCTTTTATTGAATTTAAATGTAGCGGGAGCAGGACT
>CAYZBC010000389.1:0-4703 GCA_964476535.1 uncultured Maribellus sp. | reverse complement strand
ATCCATTCACCATTTCTAAAAGTATACACAATATGGATTACAGGGTCAAGAATAGGACATTTCTATTTTGGTTTGACAAACTTGACAAGATTTCTGGCATATGGCAACATTTAAGATAACAACTTGGATATATTTGTATTTAAATTTAAAGGATAGATCCTTTGAAATTGATTCAAAAAACCAAAGACACGACAGTCTATTCTGCTTTCCAGAGAGATCTTAAGGAGATTATTCTCCAGGGTAACATCGATTTTGAAAAGCCCATTTTAACCGAGTTTGAGTTTACAAAACAATACAATATAAGCCGGAAATCTGTACGAAAGGCTTTGCAAAATCTAGTTGATGAAGGACTTCTGAAAAGAATTCAAGGCAAAGGGACTTTTGTTATACCGCCAGAAAAGAGAAGGCAAACTGGTGAAAAGAAACAATTAAAAGTATTGTTTTTGTTGCCACAGCATCATAATTTGGAGAGCCTTTATGAATATGATGAACATCTAATTGAGAGTGCCTCTGAATACGCCTATAGAGCCGGTCATCAGTTGTCCTACGCCAATCATGACTTAAATATTAAGGACATTGTTTCGAAATATAGATCTCATCATCTTGACGGTTTGGGTAAGAGCTAATAAGGACAAAAAGAAGGTTATATATGCTTTGGGAAAAGAAGGAATGAAGTTTCCACGCGATTTATCCCTTATTTGTTTGGGTGATTCATACATGGCAAAAACTTACAAGACTCCTATCAGTGTGTATGCTGAGCCGAGGTATGAGATGGGAAAGCAAGCTCTTCAGACCATTGAGAACATTATTAGTGGGCAGACGTTACCAGGCGAACAAATAAAAATAGAAGGAGATCTTATCATCAGAAAATCATGTGGGCTGGCTAAATGAGCTGTCAGCTGATACGTCTCACCCCGGCTGGTCAAAAGCTCAGTAGAAAGGACGTTTGTTCCGAAAGAAAAGTCTATGAATTTTAATAAAAAAGGGGAGGGTATTAAAATGCGACAAAATCCATGGATGAGGTTGATATTAGGGTTAGTATTGGGCATAGGACTGATGATATTATCTGAATTGGGCATTGCCCAGGAAAAAGACAGTGTTAATTTACTTCTTAATCCTGGTTTTGAAGCTGACGAGAATAAAGACGGCTTGCCCGATGGCTGGCATTGCCGCGCCGGTATTTCAGTTCCGGAATTGGTCAGGGTTTTTCTAGATACCAAGCAGATTCACGATGGTAAATATTCCCTCTGCATAGAACATAAAGGAGGGGAAGCCTATTCTTCAGTCAGCACAGGTGTTCAGGTAAAGCCGCACACAGACTATATTGCCCGATGCTGGGTGCGCTCCGAGAATATAGGTGCTAAGCTGCCCAAGGCCGCTGGTGTCCGCTTACTTATCCTGAAGAAAGGCGGTAGAATGACTCCTTCCGCAGATATGTCATTTCGAGCAGTTAATAGATGGGTGCTTACGTTGGTTCGGTTCAACACCGGTGACCATAAAGCGGTAAGCGTAATGGTCTATTTACATCATACGGCAGGCACTGTCTGGTTTGACGATGTTGAAGTGTTTCCAGCATCTGAAGCTAAGGCCAAGGAAGCAGAATCTGGTGACGACGCTAAAGAGAAAGAAGCGGTTGAAGCTAAGCAAGAACTGGTTTTTCCCAAGGTATATCTTTATCCTGGTACTGTAGCTAACGAGAGACGCTTGAATCTTCTTAAAGGGGAGCCTCAGTATTTAGTTTTTAATTACAAAATGTCTGGGGTTACAACCGGAGTGAAACTCATACTGAACATACCGCCTGAGTTGCGGATTATCGACGATTTCATCTTCACTCCGAATGAATTCAAGAAATATCTTTCGACTGACAGTAGCGGGGTGAGGTACTCTGCTCCGCTTTCCGCAGAATTTCTTGATAAAACGCGCCGACGCATAAGTCAGTTTATTGTTTTGGAGGGGGTTAAGGTAGCTGAATTCCCAGTCACTTTGCGCTGGCACCTGGAAAAAGACGGTAAGAATGGACCGTCTGGTAATGTTCGTGTTCGCGTATGGCCTGAGTTGACTCCACTTCAAAAAATGCCTGTTCATTTTCGCGTTCTTTCCGGTCGCCAAACTACTTTATCACGTGTTCCTGCAGATAAGGAAAGGGATGTTTTGTTCAGGCGTTTGCTGGATCTTTACATAAAAGCGGGACTTCCTAGCGGTGGGATTGAAACGCTCGGTAGTACGGCTAAACGCCGGGCGTTGATACGCCAGATTGTCCCTGATTGGTCCAGGCAGATGTGGTCAGGATTCGGTACTTCATTTGCAATGAGATCCTTTGACGGGGATACTAGAAGGAAGTTGGAATTATTACCTGCAATAGACAGCGATGGGAAACCATATGCTAATTTTACCCCAAGTTTGACGCAACTGCAGCTACACGATGCGGGTGGTTGCGTTGCAAGATGGTATATGAGGTATTTCAATAACTGGCCGGATTTGGTAAAAACGCTGGATGAGCATGATATATGGTTCTTTGATTATGAACCGCATCATCCCGCCTTGTGGGGCAGAGGGTCTTTCGACCAAGCGACCTTGGATGCTTTTGCCAAATTTAGCGGAATAGCCCGGGACAAATTAACGCCGGAGAGTATCTTGACTAACTTTTCCAAACAGTGGACAGATTTTTATAATTGGGAACACATTCAAATTATCAAGCAAACTCGTGATGCCTTGCAGGGACAGTATGCGAAAGCAAAATTTGCTCTTTGTTCAAACGCAGGCAGATATTTTCGCAAGGAATTGCTTAACGAGATGGATATCTATGCTCCTATGATTTATGACCGTCACCCTATGATTTTTCTGCCGTTTGTCGAGCAGCAAAGGCATTGGACAGATAAACCTTATATGCCGGTTATCGACCTTTCCATGAATACCGGAGGAACCGAGGATGGTTCGCGCTGGACCTCCCCGGAAGAAGTGAAACTTAAGATTGTCTCGGCTGCCTTGGCTGGGGCGTCCGGAATTCTGCTTTGGCCCGGCATGCAGATGTGCGATGGTTTGGATTTTCTAAAGGTGCGTCAAGCACTGAATATTATTGGCAGATATGAAGACTTTTTCCTTAGCGGGGAGCACGTTGATAATCTGGTAACGGTTAATCCTGTTTCCGGTTCGTCTTTTGTGGCTAGCCGCGGCCGCTGCATAGGGCAAGAACACTTGATAATACTGTTTAATTTCCATTCAAATAAACCAGCTAAAACAGCCATATGCTTTTCCGGTATAACTAAGGGTAAATGGTATTTATGGGATCCCATGGAGAATATGGAATTCTCCGTGCCGAGAAAAGGTGGCAGTGTTTGGAATGCAGAGAATCTAAAAATGGGATTGGAACTTGAGATCCCCGCCAATGAGATACGAATTCTCATGATTACTCCCAAACGGCCTTCGGGATTAAAAGTAGTATCTCAAGCTGACGCTCCGAAATTATCTGCAGGGGAGACAGAAAGGGGGCCGTTAAAAATACCGTTTTTCACAACTTCTACAGTTTCTAGTTCTGAACTTGTTAGCTCTTTTTCCAGGCAGAAATCAGTTTTCGTATCAGGATTCTCCGTTGGTGAAAAGCCGGCAAAGGCCGATACTGTAGCTTACCTTAGTGCCGATGAACAATATTTCTATATTTCTCTTTCTTGTCAAGAGCCACGCATGAATATTCTTAGATCCGAACGGCATGAACCTGATAACGCCTCGGTTTGTGGAGACGATTGCATTGAGGTGTTTCTACGACCTGCTGCGGGTATGGATGATGTCTATTATCATCTAATTATTAACGCTATTGGAACTATCTACGATGACCGTACAAAAGCCGGTAGCGTTGATGTCTCTTGGGATTCTGGGGTGGTTGTTAAGCCATACCGCGATGCAAAAAGTTGGAATCTGGATCTGGCTATTCCTTGGAAAAACATTCGCAGCCGGCAGCCTGTCGCTGGTGAAGTTTGGGGATTAAATCTATGCCGCGAGCGTAAAGGCGTTAAGGATACAGAGAAGGTTACCGAGAATAGTTCATGGGAAAATATGTTTGGGGCGTTTATTCCACCCACATTTGCTAATGTTACGTTTTCTGCAACTGCGGCGGGGAATAGTCAATAATAAATTATTATTTTAATAAAAAAAGGAAGGGTAAGAGGTTATGAAGATGCAAAGCATGAGAGATGGTGTAGTAATAGCAAAAAGGAGTATCTTGCGATCAGGTGCAACTAATTATTTGAGCTATCTGAGACTGGTCATTATGGGAATAGCTATTGTTGGTCTTGGAATGTTTTTTCCTATGTCTGCGGGTTATGCCGAAACGGATGTAAACTTGATACGCAATCCCGGTTTTGAGGTTGATGAGGATAAAAACGGTCTACCTGATGGCTGGCATTGCCGGCCGGGCCGGACTGCTCCGGAATTGGCGAAGGTTTTTCTGGATACCAGGCAGGTTCACGATGGCAAATATTCTCTCTGTATCGAACATAAAGGTGAGGAGGCCTAGGGCACTGTCTGGTTTGACAATTCTTTTGCACAAACCTGCTTTACAATGTAGAATACATAACTGAATTTTATCATATAAGCAAAACTGAAAAATACAGGAGAAATCAAAATGGCTAAAGTGCTTGTTACGGGAGGAGCTGGATTTATAGGATCTCATTTAACTGAAAAACTGGTTGAATTGGGTCATGAAGTAA
>CAYZBC010000388.1:0-4716 GCA_964476535.1 uncultured Maribellus sp. | reverse complement strand
AAAATATTTATAATATAGTGACCATGAATAAGGTTAAATTAAGAAACAAAAACAACAACATGAAACTTACATACCAAACCCCACTTCTCCACTCTCCAACTTACCTCTTACCCACCTCAACTTTAATGCAATGAAAACAATCCTTGCAATAGACGACCAAAAAGACAACCTGACAACCATTAAGGCAGTGATGAAAGATTACATGCCCAACTGCAAAGTTATTACAGCATTATCCGGATCTGAAGGAATAAAAATTGCCCGGGAACAACAACCCGACACCATTCTTCTGGATATAATAATGCCCGGAATGGATGGCTTCGAGGTTTGTAAAGAAATCAAAGCCGACAATTCAACCAAACCCATTCCGGTAATTATGCTTACGGCAATAAAAACAGATGCCGAAAGCCGGGTGAGGGGACTCAACCTTGGTGCCGATGCTTTTTTATCGAAACCGATCGATCCCATCGAACTCACTGCTCAGGTAAATGTAATGCTCCGTATAAAAGCGGCAGAAGATAAATTACGGGCTGAAAAAGAAAATTTAGAAGAAACGGTTACTAAAAGAACGGTGGATCTGTTGGAAAGCGAAGAAAAATACAAGGATTTTACCAATTTACTTCCTCAAATTGTTTTTGAAACGGATCTTAAAGGGAACCTAACTTTTATGAATAAGTTGGGGATGGACGTATTTGGATATGAACAAAAAGATATAGATAAGGGAATAAATATTCTGCAAGGAATTACAAAGAAAGATCGGGAAAGGGTAAATAATATAATTCAAAATATTCCTGTTCAAAATATAAGTGGTGATCCGGAATACCTTGTTGTTAGGAAAGATGGGAGTACTTTCCCAAGTTTAATTTATTCGAGAATAAACTATAAAAATAATATTCCAGCAGGAATGCAAGGGATTATTGTTGATATAACCGACCGAAAAAAGAAGGAAGAAACAATTAGTGAAAGCGAAGAAAAACTCCGGCTGGTAATTGACAATTCGCCAATAGGTGTTACAACCACAGACTTGAATGGTTATTTCTTGGACGTGAATGCTGCCATGAGTAAAATATCCGGTTATTCACGCGAAAAAATGATAGGCAAACATTTTAACCAATTCTCGTATCCCGACGATGTAGAAAAAAACAATAATTTGTTTGAAAAACTGGTGAAAGGTGAAATTACCTATTTCGACCTTGAAAAAAGATACATTCATAAAACCGGAAATATTGTTCATGTTCTCATCAAGGCGCAACTTATTCGCGATACAGAAGGAAAACCACTTTTCCAAACTGCTATAATAGAAGACATCACTCAGCGAAAACACGATAAAGATTTGCTGAAAGAACAAGAAGCAAGAATACGTAGCATTTTTCGTTCGGCACCGGTTGGAATTGGAGTAGTAAGTAATAGAATAATTACGCAGGTTAATAATCGTTTATGTGAGATGACCGGATACACCGCCGATGAACTATTAAACCAAAATTCAATTTTATTTTATCCTACGCAGCAGGAACACGAAAATGTAGGACTTGTTAAATACGACCAAATAAAAAAACAAGGAACAGGTACAGTTGAAACTTTATTCAAACGAAAAGATGGAAAAATAATAGATGTTCTTTTGAGCTCAACCCCAATCAATCCGGATGATTTGGATGCAGGAGTTACTTTTACCGCACTGGACATCACCGAGAGTAAACAAGCCGAGCAAGAAATACGCGAAAGTGAACAAAAATTCCGCTTTTTGGCCGATAATACCTACGACTGGGAATATTGGATAAATCCAGAAGGGCAATACATTTATTTATCGCAATCGTGCGAACGAATTACAGGTTACAGCCCGGAGGAGTTTTATAAAAATCCTGACTTTTTATTTAAGCTGGTTCGACCTGAATTTGTCGAAATGGTTCAAAAACACTATCGCAATGAAATGCATAAACAAGCCCCTACTTCTAACTTCGAATTTTCATTAATTAATCGCAGTGGTGATCTGCGTTGGATCGATCATAACTGTACGGCGATATTCGACGATCAAGGTAATTTTTTGGGAAGGTGTGGCAATAATCGCGACATCACCGAACGCAAAAAAACAGAGGAAAACATCAGAAAGCTTTCTACGGCAGTGGAACAAAGTCCATCGATAATTGTAATTACCGATATAACCGGAATTATAGAATATGCAAACCCTAAATTCACTGAATTAACAGGATATTCAAATGCTGAATTAGTAGGTCAAAATCCAAGAATCCTGAAATCGGGAGAACAATCAGATGCATTTTATAAAGAATTCTGGGAAACCATTTCGGCAGGGAACGAGTGGCACGGAGAATTTCACAACAAGAAAAAGAATGGTGATTTTTTTTGGGAGTCGGCTTCTATTTCTCCAATTTTTGATTCACATGGAAAAATAACGAACTACATAAAAGTTGCCGAGGACATTACTGAACGCAAACAAACTCAGGAAGCGTTGCAGGAATCGCGACTACAACTGAAACTAATTATCGATAAAATTCCCGGAATGCTGGCCTTCGTAGATGCTAACAAAAAGTATTTGTACGTAAATATTGCTTACGCAGATTTTTATGGAATTCGAAGGAAGAATTTTATTGGGAAATCGATAAAAGAGATGCTTCCTACAGTGTCATATAAAAACGCACAGAAAAATTCTAAACTTGTGCTTTCGGGAAAAGAAACGATAAATGAAAATATGATCCCGGGGAAGGACGGTTCGGAGCGTTTTATTCTGACAAAAAACATTCCCCATTTCGATGAAAATGGAAAAATAATTGCTTTTTTAGTTACAATAGAAGATATCACCGAACGTAAATTAGCCGAGGATTTATTAAGGCAAAGTGAAGAAAAATTTAGAAAAGCATTTTTAACCAGCCCTGATGCGGTAAACATTAACAGGCTTAATGATGGAAAGTACATTACAATAAATAAAGGGTTTACTAAAATCATGGGATATTCTGAGGAGAATATTATAGGAAAAACTTCCCGTGAGATAGAAATATGGGAAAACATTGAAGACAGGGAAAAACTTGTTGCCGGACTAAAAGCAAATGGATTTGTTGAAAATTTGGAAGCTAAATTCCGCACAAAAAATGGAGTGTCAATAGATGGTTTAATGTCAGCTTCTTTATTAATGTTTGATGGAGTCTCTCATATTTTAAGTATTACACGCGACATTACCGAACGAATACGTGCTGAGCAAATTCAAAAAGTATTGTATAACATCTCGCAAGCTGCGTTTGTCTGCCAAAGCCTTGAAGAATTAATAAGTATAATTCAGGAACAACTGGGAAAAATTATTGATACAAAAAACTTTTACATCGCTTTTTACGATAAAAAAACAGACACATTTACATCGCCGTATGTAAATTATAAAAAAGATAAATTAACCAAATGGAAAGGTGGTAAAACATATAGCGCTTACGTCGTTAAAACAGGAAAATCGTTACTGGTGACGAAAGCGAATTTGAAAAATCTGAAAGCGGCAGGCGAGATTGTTAATGTTGGTATTCCTTCAGAAGTTTGGTTCGGTGTTCCTTTGATAACCGAAGATGTTGTGAAAGGTGTATTTGCTGTTCAAAGTTATACCGATGAAAACGCTTACAATTCTAGAGATTTAGAAATACTTGAATTTGTGGCAAGCCAGATTAGTACTTCTCTGGAGCGAAAAAATGCAGAGAAAACCTTAATAGAAAGTGAAGAGCGGTATAAAACACTTTCAACAATTACATTCCAGGGAATCGTTCTTCACGATAATGAAATAATTGTGGATTTAAACTTGTCGTGCGCAAAAATGTTTGGCTACGATTACGAAGAAATGTTTGGTAAAAGTATAACCGAATTCGTGAATCAGAAAGATTTTCAAAATACAGTTGTAAAAAACATTAAAGAAAGTCATTCTTTGCCGTACGAGATAGAGGGAATAAAAAAAGACGGCACGCGTTTCCCAATTGAAATTGAAGGAAAGGATGTTTTTATTTCATCAGAAAACAAAATACTTAGGGTTGCTGCAATACGGGATATTACTGAACGCAAAAAAGCCGAACAAATTCAAAAAGTTTTGTATAATATTTCAAATGCAGTAATTGTAACGGAGAACATAGAAAAATTAATAGGTAAAATTCAAATAGAGTTAGGGAAAATTATTGATTCAACTAATTTTCATATTACTTTTTATGATGAAAAAACAGATTTGATTTCAGTGCCATTTTTCTCAAACAAAGAAGTTAATAGTGCTGAAATTGCAACAGGGAAAACATTAACCAGGTACTTAATAAACCAAAAGAGATCGTTATTAATAAATAAAGAGAAATTGGTAGAACTTCGAAAGTCGAATGAAATTAAAGATTTTCAAGTAGATCCTGAAATATGGCTTGGAGTCCCACTCAAAAATGAAGAGATCTTAACAGGGGTTCTGGTTGTACAAAGTTATACCGACAAAAATGCATACAATGAATTTGACTTAAAAATGCTTGAATTTGTGGCAGAACAGGTTGGAATATCCATTCACCGTAAAAAAGCTGAGTTGGATTTAGTGCTGGCACTGCGAAAAGCAACCGAATCGGATCGCTTAAAATCGGCATTCCTGGCTACTATGTCGCATGAATTGCGCACCCCGCTAAATGCCATTATCGGGTTTTCCGAATTTTTAAACAAAGATTTACCGATGGACGATGTGGAAAACTTTGGACAAATAATTAATTCCAGCGG
>CAYZBC010000387.1:0-4720 GCA_964476535.1 uncultured Maribellus sp. | reverse complement strand
TTTAGCAACTTAATTTGCTGATAATCAAAGATTTATATTTTTGTCATGTACTAAACTTGTTTTTATATTATTTATAATGAAATATTAACACCTAAAGTAGTTATCTTAGGCATAGGAGTGTTTAATGATTCTGGATCCCATCCTGGCCATTTAGTAAAAGTAAGAAGGTTGCGACCGGATGCAATTAGCCGAATACTGTTAACTTTTAGCTTTCTGCACAAATCTGATGGTACCTGGTATGATAGAGAAAGATCCTGAAGTCGTACAAACGAACAATCTTTATAAATATTCATGCCATCGTATCCACTAAAATCGGAATCGAGTTTAGCATAGTCATTAATGGGATTTTCAGGAGTCCAATAAGGAAGATCGTAACAGCTACGTTTATCGTATGTGTCGCCACCTCTGCGATATGCATAGTCAAATACTGCCATATGCCCTAAATCGGCACGGATAAAGAATGATGCCGTAAAATTTTTATAAAAAGTAAAATCATTTTTTATTCCTAAAAGATACCTCGGTTTTGTATATCCAATGAATTGTTTGTCAACTAATGCTTCAAAATAATAGTCACTGTTAACATCTTCCGCTTTCCAATCACCTGGCTCCATTCTATATTTTTCAGCTTCTGCTGCTTCATTTTCCTGCCAAATTCCGGTAACGTTGTAATTCCAAACTACATCAATTGCCTCACCAGGAAACCACTCACTAGAATAGTCAGGAATTTCTCGGGTAACCATTTCTCCATCTATTTCTACTTCTTCATAATCACCATATAGTTCTATAATTTCATTTTTATTGAACGAGAAAACTATGTTGGTACGCCAACTAAAATCTGGGTTATTTATATTTACAGTGTTTAAAGTAAATTCAAAACCTTTATTGCCTATTTCTCCAAGATTGGTTGTAATGCCTTCAAACCCGGTTATTTTTGGTAATTGGCGTTCCATAAGCAAATCGTTTGTTTTAGCATTGTAAATTTCAGCAGCAACAGAAATACGGTTGTCAAACATACCTATATCGAAACCGACATTAAACGCTTCTGTTCTTTCCCAAACTAGGCTGCTGTTTGCCAATGAATTATTGTAAACACCTACTTGAGAATTTGTGCCATCGTAGTAGTAATTTGGACTTAATTGTGCTAAAGCAGAATAAGCTCCTATCGATCTGTTTCCGTTAACCCCCCACGAAGCTCTTGCTTTCAACTGACTAATCCAATCGACATTGAAGAATTCTTCGTTAGATACTTTCCATGCAAAAGCTACGGCAGGAAATACAGCTCTTGGATTTTCTAATCCAAATGCTGAGTAACCATCTCTTCGAATAGATGCTGTCAAAAGGTATTTCCCCATTAGTCCGTAATTCATACGCGCCATTGCTGCATCGCCAGTAACTCTCGCATCGTTGTTTGATACATAAGGTTTTGTTCCAAATTGGAGACCATTGAAACCCAAATTTTCGTTTGGCACAAAATCTTCGTTTGAACTAAATCCTGACCAATATTTGCCCTCTTCTGCACTATACAAAAGGGTAAGGTCAAAATCATGTATTCCTATCTCTTTTTGCCAATGGACTAAATGGTCAAGTATCCAACTAAAACTAGATGTTTCATATCTTGTGCCATATCCACCAGCATGACTTGAACCTCCAGTAAGAGTCTTTGAAGACCAAAAATTGTAATCTTTTCCAAAATAGTAACTAGGTTGAAAAGACACCTTATAGTCAAAACCAAAAGGTAGTTTTAATTTGGCATACATAGAAGCAAATAGGTAGTATGTTTTCTTTAATCTGTCTTGTCCATAGTAATTTATTAATGGGTTCGATACAGGGAAAGAGTTCGGATACCACTTTACATCTCCGTTGTCTTCGTACATAGAGCCGTAAGGGCTTTGTATTATAGCGCTGCCTACATTTGCCTGAACAACACTCTGGTCACGATCTGAAAATTGTGAATTGATACCTACGTCTAACCAATCAGTAACTTTTAAATCTACGTTTAATCTTGTTCGTATGGTTTTAAACTGGTCTCCTGTAATAATACCTTCATTATCCTGATAACCAAGTGACCAATAGTAATTAACCTTGTCCGTCGCTCCACTTAAGCTAACATCGTAGTTTTGCCTAATTCCAGTGCCTATAACTTCGTCAATCCAGTCAATTTCGTTTCCTTCATTATAATTATCAATTTCAACCTGATAAAAGAATAACCTACCCAAATATTCTTGCGTATTATCAGCTTGAGGATTATCACTCGCATTTCTCCATTGGTCGATGGTTACACCATCTGGTAAATTATTCGGATTGTCATAATAATAACTCTCGTAATCGGTAACAAGTTTTAGATAATCTCCTCTAAATTGTTCAAATCCAGCACCATCGTATCCTCTAAGACTGTTTGAAGCAGAAGACACACCAACATTAGCTGAAAAATTTATAATTGGTTTGCCTACTTTACCCTTTTTAGTAGTGATAAGGATAACTCCTGCAGCAGCTCGTGCACCATATACTGCCGCCGAACTTGCATCTTTTAGTATATCGATTGATTCAATATCGACAGGATTAATATCGGAAATATCACCATTATAAATCACCCCATTTATTACTAACATAGGGTTAGTTGATGCTTTTAATGATTTTGTTCCACGTATTTCTAAAGAACCACCTCCTGCTGCTGATGCACCTTGCTGAGAATAAAAACCGGCAACTGTTCCAGAGAGCATATCAGTTATTTGTGTCATTGGCTGATTTTTAAAGCTTTCAGCATCTAGCCTTATTACCGCACCTGTTAAATCGCTCTTTTTTTGAGTTCCATATCCAATTGCCATAATTTCTTCAATTCCGATGGCATCCTGTCCCATAACAACAATAACCTGTGTTTTATCAACAATTGACACTATCTGGGTTTTCATTCCCACAAAAGAGAATTGAAGGTTTTCTGTTGATGAGGGAACTTCAAGAGTGAATTTACCTTCGAAGTTGGATACTGTTCCGGTAGTAGTTCCCTCAATAATAATTGAAACTCCCGGAATGGGTTGCCCATCATCTCCAGTTACAATTCCGGTTACCTTTTTCGTCTCTTGTAAGATAAGCTTAGTATTATCCTTAGTTATTTCTTTTAGGATAATTTGACGATTATTGTGAACTTCATAATCAATATTTGCAGTTTTGCATATTGATTTTAATACTTCTTCGAACGAAACCTGCTCGAAATCAATCGAATACTTCTGATTTTCGTCCAAGATTACATCTTTGTATAAAAAAATGTAATCCGTTTGTTTTTCGATAGCTCCAATCACTTCCTGAATGGTTACTTTTTCTAATTGCAAAGATACTTTTACCTGGGAAAAACTGTTTCCGAAAGTAACAAATACAAGCAAGGTCAGAATCAATGTTAGTTTCATTTTTCTAAACTTTAGTTTCGTATTTCCCAAATGCGGAAAATACTCTTCTCGATTTTTTTTCATACTTTTGTTTTGTTAAGTTAAACGTTGAAAAATTTGACACTTTAAATCGGTGAGTGCTGGAACACTCATCGATTTTTCATTATTTTATTTCATAATAATTTCCTTCTTTTTTTACTATTTTTACCGATGCAGTTGTAGCTAATCTGTTAATTATTTCTTCTCTGTCTTCATTCAAATCCAGTTTGCCTGATATTTGTATCGTGCCGTTTAATGGATTGTTATACAGAAACCGGATATTATAAAATCGCTCTAGTCTTTTTACTATCCGGTTTAAATGTGTGCCATTAAACTTAAATATGCCATCTTTCCATAATGTGTAATTGTCCGTATCTACTGTTTTAAGTGCAATCTTTTTTGTTGTTTTATCAAAAGTTGCTAATTGGTTAATTTTTAAATCTATATTTTTAGAAAACAGTCCGCAGTTGTTTTGTTGTAATGTTACGTTCCCTTGTATTAGCACGGTCTCAATAATATTTTCAGAAGAATATGCTGATACATTAAATTGTGTTCCCACTACATTTATTCTAATGTCGGAAGTTTGTACAATAAATGGGTGGTTCTTATCGTGCGCTACTTCAAAAAAAGCTTCTCCTGTCAAAAATACTTCACGGTTTTTGTCATTGAAAGATTCAGGATAAACAAATCGACTGCCAGCGTTAAGATAAACTTTAGTGCCATCAGATAAAATTATCTCAGAAGTTTTGCCATAAGGTATAATAAGTTGGTTGAGTTCGGGAGTTCCTTTTTTAACAGCTTGCAAAGGATCTAAAATGGTATTGTTTACTTTAATTTTTCCATTTTTTGTATGTTCGATAACCGATTTTTTTTGTTCTATAAAGATTCTTTCACCGTTGGGACGAATTAATTTTGCCTTATTATAAGTACTAGGTTCCACTAAATTTTGTGAACAAAATTGGGTGCTAATATTATTTTGCTTGTAGAAAAATAGAGCCCCAATAGAAAAAAACAAAATGGCTACGGCAGCGTATTTTAGTAAACTTGTTAAAATTCGAATCGATTTCTGTGATTTTTGCTTTTCTTCAATCTCCTTTATAATTTTTGAAAAAATAAGAATATTTTCTTTTTCTGATAGTTTTTTGTCTTCAGTATGTAACTTAAGTAAAATTCTTCTTGCAAGTAAAATGTTTTTCCTTTCTTCCGAATTGTTTGTCTCAAATGTCTTCCACCATTTTTCTAATGTTTCGTTAGGATGCAATACCCACGCAATGAATTGTTTATCTTCAATATATTTACTT
>CAYZBC010000386.1:0-4728 GCA_964476535.1 uncultured Maribellus sp. | reverse complement strand
TACTGGATTATTACCCGAAAGCGATTTAGGAAATGTATTGCCAGGTTTAAACACATCTAAAGTTTCTTTGGGTTATCAATCATTTTTCGAAAAATTAGGTTCTGCTCCGCTTAGCATTGCAGGGATTTTATTGGCTTCGTCCATTCTTCTGTTTATCGAACGATTTATTAATGCAAACAGCAAAGTTTTTGCAATTTAAAAGCGTAAAAAATAATTTAATATCCCGGCTAATTCAGTTGGGATTTTTTATTCGTATTGTTTTAATAGCCCACGCATAATTAAATACTGTGCACAAATGTAGGTTGTCATAATTAAAATTCCTTCATACGGTATTGGCACTAGAAATTTATTTATTGCAATCATTGAATCTGATAATACGAACAAAAGTGAGCCAATAAAAACAGAACTAAAACTTATCGGGTGTCCATTCCCAAAACGGTTCAATGCCATCGCCGACATACTCAATAAAGCTAACATGTAAATAAATACGGCTACTTTAAGAATCTCATCCAAATGGTTATACAAGAGTATATAAATGATTAATCCGTATGCGATGTACGCAATCAAAAAGTAGGGTTTCTTTTTCAGAAAAGACTTTTTACCCGAAAGTTTTATGGTACGAAGAAAGAGAAAAACGTAGAATATTTGAGCCACTAAAAAAGCTGCGATTCCTAAAATAAAAAAAGTAAATCCTTTTTCGCCAAACATTAAAAACAGATCGCCAAACCACGAAAACACAAATGCAAACACGGCTAACCAGACTATCTTTTTATCCATGTTTTTTGCGTGCATTAAAAAATAACCCCCAATCCAAATAAGTATAAATGGCTTGAATGAATAATCCATCCATTTAATTTGAAATAGTTCTCCGCTCAGGTCTCCCACTACTATTATCAGGAACAAAAAATGAATTAGAAATTTTTTCATCTTGAATATTTTCTATAAAAATAGAATTATTCCAATGAATTTAAAAGACAAACAGACAGGGATTGTATAAAAAGGTTTGAATTGAGACTAGTAACAAGCCTCAGCCATCAAATATTCGCCAACATATTTATCCACACCTTCTTCCAATTCTGTAAACGACTTGGAATAACCAATATCACGCAATTTTTGAATTCTTGCTTCAGTAAAATATTGGTATCTGCCACGCAAATCAACCGGAGTATCAATGAATAAGATTTCAGGTTTAATTTTCATACTGTTAAAAACAGATGTCGTTAAATCGTAAAAAGAACGTGCCTTACCGGTTCCAACGTTGAAAATACCTGAATGCTTTTGATTCTCCATAAAATGCAACATCACATCCACAATATCATCAACAAAAACAAAATCACGACTCTGTTCTCCATCTTTATAATCAGTATGATGCGAACGAAACAAATCCATTTTACCGGTTTCTTTTATAGTTTTATACGCATGTAAAACAACCGATGCCATTCTTCCTTTGTGGTATTCATTTGGGCCATAAACATTAAAAAATTTCATTCCTGCCCAAAATGGAGGTGTGTGAAATTGTTTAAGCGCCCAAACATCAAAATCCTGTTTAGACCAACCATACAAGTTTAAAGGTCTTAGATTTGCAATGTTATTGTGTGAATCAGAAAACCCATCTTCTCCATTTCCATAAGTAGCTGCCGATGAAGCATATAATAAGGGAACATTAATTTCAGCACAAATATTCCATAGTCGTTGCGAGTACATTACATTTAGTTGCTGATACAATTTTAATTCCTCGCCAGCTGTATCGGTAATAGCGCCAAGATGAAACACAAATTCCACATCGCGCGCATTTCTAATGAGCCACTTAAAAAGGTCATCGCGGTCAATAAATTTTCGGTATTTTTTTCGTAAAAGATTTAAATCTTTCCAGGGGTCGACGAACTTATCTACCAAAATAAGATCTTCGTATCCTGCTCTATTGAGTTTTCCTACTAAATAACTGCCGATGAAGCCGGCTGCCCCTGTAACAACTATCATTTATTCAAAGTGGTTTTGTTTAGTATAATAAAAACTCTGTTTCCAGAAAAAAAAGTGACTTCATCATTTAAACTCAATATATTGTTCTTTATTATACAAAACATAAATTAATTTTAACTTTTTTTAAATGACAAAAATATCGTTAGGAATCATCTCAATTATCTTCTCATTTTTTGCCCTTTCAAAAAGTGTTTCAACTGCCTTTTTTCCCTTTTCACCCAAATCGACAGTAAAGTTATTTACATATAAATCAATGTGTTTTTTTATCACTTCATCATCTAATTCCTGAGCAAAATTTTTCACATAATTGTAACTCGAATTTTGATTTTTAAAGGCAAATTCCACACTTCGTTTTAAAACCCGATTAACTTTTAGTTGAGTTTCAGAGTCAAATTTACGGTGAATTACAATTCCTCCCAATGGAATTGGATTCTTCGTTTTTTCTTCCCAGTCCTCACCCAAATCGATAATTTTTTTCAACCCCCTAGTTTCGTAAGTAAATCGGGTTTCATGAATTATAACGCCTGCATCCACTTCTCCGTCCAAAATAGCTTCCTCGATATCGGAGAACAAGTATTCTGTTTTTTGATTTACATTCGGATATACAATACTAAAAAGCAAGTTGGCAGTAGTATATTTCCCTGGAATTGCGACTTTAATACCCGTTACTTCATCGTGATAAATTTTGCGTTTACTAATTAACAAAGGCCCATTTTTATAACCCAGCGCACTTCCAGATGTTAACAATTTGTAGTTATTGGCGATGTAAGCAAAGGCGTGATAACTCAATTTCGTAATATCAATGGTACCATTAAACGCATTTCTGTTCAGTTCTTCAACATCGGCCAAAACCACGTCGAATTGTAAACCCTCAGTATCCACCTTTTGGTGAATCATTGCATCGAAAATAAATGTATCGTTGGGGCAAGTTGAAAACCCAAGTGTAAGTTTCATCTCCATAATTTTGCGCAAAAATAGCAAAATCAATTAACTATAACAGTGAGTTTTTTTATAACATATAATGTCGAATCTTTTAAATTCTCCAAAGCAAGTGGGATGTCCCATTTCGAGGAATCGCGAGGTTCAACAAAATTGGAGATAGCACGAATTTGATGAAACGGCACCCCCAACCAGTGGCAAACATAAAAAACCGCAGCACCTTCCATCGACTCAACATGTGCAGAAAATTTTTCTTGAATTTCTGCAATACTCGAAACACGGCCATAACTTTTATTGGTGGTAATTCCACGAACTTTTTTTAAATCAAATAATCCATTGTTGTTTGTAACTTTTAGAACTCCTTGCTCAAACGGAAACTCGTTAGAGTCCATGAATCCAGATTCAAACAAAGTTAAAAATTCGTCCTTTTTCTCAATGCCCAAATCGGCAAACTCTTCCGAAATAACATTTACAATCTCACCAATATTTAATTCGTGGGTTAAACTACCGGCAATGCCAATATTTAAAACCAAATTGTATTGGATTTCTTTTAAAGTATCTGTTAAATGAAAGGTTGTAACAGTTACTCCAATACCGGTTATTAAAATATCAATTTTTGTTCCTTCAAATTCGTACCGTTTTAAAAGATGACTCTTTTCTTCCAGAAAAATAAACTCATCAACCAATAATTTTACTTCCATCCAGGTTGCCGCAACAATCAATATCTTCATAGTTCAATTTTAACAATAATTTTTATTTCTGAAAAGCATACAACCATTCATACTGATATTATGAAAAAAAGTTAATCTTTGTATGAATTAAAATTATTTTACAATGTGTAAATCGAAATTAAACAACTCGAATGGCT
The DNA here is from genome assembly GCA_964476535.1 of uncultured Maribellus sp. Classification (GTDB taxonomy): domain Bacteria; phylum Bacteroidota; class Bacteroidia; order Bacteroidales; family Prolixibacteraceae; genus Draconibacterium. Next base: position 941 of record CAYZBC010000386.1, on the reverse strand, counting down.
ACCTAAGAATTGACTCTTTTGATGAGAATTCAACAAATGAACTTTCGGAAAGCTACCTAAATATTTTAAAGATTATTGGAGAAGACGTTGACAGAGAAGGGTTAAGAAAAACGCCAAAACGTATTGCTAAATCTATGCAATTTTTATTGCAAGGTTATCAAATGGATCCGGTAGAGATTTTAAAATCTGCCATGTTTAAGGAAGATTACCGCCAAATGGTTATTGTAAAAGACATTGAAGTTTATTCGATGTGTGAACACCACATGTTACCTTTTTTTGGAAAAGCGCATGTGGCTTATATTCCAAACGGAACAATAACCGGATTAAGCAAAATAGCGCGTGTAGTTGATGTTTTTTCGCGGCGCTTGCAAGTGCAGGAAAGATTAACCATGCAAATTAAAGATTGTATTCAAGATACTTTAAATCCGCTTGGAGTAGCAGTTGTTATTGAAGCTCAACATCTTTGTATGCAAATGCGCGGTATCCAAAAACAGCATTCAATCACCACTACTTCCGATTTTACCGGAGCATTTCAAAAAACCGCAACCCGTGATGAATTTATTAAACTAATTAGCACCAAGTTTAGTTAGCCTTTATTGCAAAAACTCCAGACAAACCGGTGCGGGTAGTTTTATCTCTTTGCCCGTAAATTCAGGCATTCCTGTTTCGGGGTGAATTTTAAATACCGTAATATTTCCACTTTGCTGGTTAGCAACCAACAAAAATTTACCGTTTGGCGATAATGTAAAATTGCGCGGCCAGTCGCCTTCAACCGAAACTGTTCCCCGAAATTTTAATTTATTCGAATTTGGATTAATAGCAAAAACTGCGATTGAATTATGACCGCGATTAGATCCATAAATAAATTTTCCATCGGCAGAAACATGAATATCTGCACAATAACTTTCGCCCTCAAAATTTGCAGGTAATGTTGATATATT
>CAYZBC010000385.1:0-4728 GCA_964476535.1 uncultured Maribellus sp. | reverse complement strand
ATTGCATCTATTCCCGGACCAAAAATCGTGGTAATTCAGGATTTGGATAAACCTGCAAATTATGGTTCTTTTTGGGGTGAGGTAAACAGTAACATTCATCACGCATTGGGTTGTGTTGGAACAATAACTGACGGCAGCATCCGCGATGTGGACGAAATGCATAATGCAGGTTTTAAGGCACTTGCCCGGCGGTTGTCGGTTGGTCATGCCCACAGCACACCCGTAAAATGGAACTGTGAAATCGAAGTTTTTGGGCGAAAAATAAACCCGAGACAATTGATTCATGCCGATAATCATGGATTTTTGGTCGTTCCCGATGTAGATGAAAAAAACCTGCTCGAAGCTGCTCTTTTTATGGATGCTAACGAATGCAACACAATAATTGCTGCTGCCAGAAATGCAACAGGAAAATCAACCAAACAAATATTACAGGAATTGAATGATGCTTCCGTTCAGTTTAACAAAGTAACGAAGGATAAATTTGAGAATAAGTAAGAGTGAATAGAAAAATAACACGTCACTAAATTTTTAACAATGAAACCAACATCAAAAAAAATTGACAAATCATCTTTATCAGAAGAAGAAAATAATTTGAAGAAAGATTCCCTTCTTCCTGAATTATCTCATGATATATCAAGAAGAAGGTTTATGAGAACAGCCGGAATTGGCGCAATTGCGCTTGGGTTTTCCTGCAGTAATAAAGAAAAATCAGTCATCCAGGGATTTGAAACTTCACCTGAAGATCAGCATCTCTCCCAAAATTGGGTGCCCATTTCCGACCACAAAATTAGGATGGGAATCGTCGGATACGGATATTGTAAATTTGGAGCAGCATTTGGTTTCCAGAATCACCCAAATGTTGAAATCGTAGCAGTGAGTGATCTAATTCCCGAACGTTGCAACCAACTCGCCAAAGACTGCAAATGTTCAAAAATCTATCCTTCGCTGGAAGAATTGGTGAAAGACGATTCCATTGAAGCGGTTTTTATTGCAACAGATGCTCCCAGCCATGCGAAACATGCCATCGAAGTTTTACAGCATGGCAAACATGTGGCATCTGCAGTTCCGGCAGTTTTTGGATCACTGGAAGATGCCGACAAGTTGTTCGAAGCAGTCAAAACAAGTGGACTGAAATACATGATGTTTGAAACATCCATTTTTCGTGAAGATCTTTTTTCGATGAGACAAATCTACAAGGCAGGCGGACTGGGAAGGCTTATTTATTCTGAGGGAGAATATTATCATTACATGGACAAAGCCCTTCCTTCTTACTTAAACTGGCGTGTAGGTTTGCCGCCACAATGGTATCCGACCCACTCCAATGCTTACGGAATTTGTGTTAATAATGGGAGTTTTACCGAAGTTTCCTGTTTAGGAATGCCAAGTATTGTGAATCATTTAAAACCCGAAAACAATCGTTACGAAAATCCTTTCGGTACCGAAATTGCTCTTTTCCGAACAAATGACGGTGCAATGTCGCGCATGGCAGTTAGTTGGGACACTCCGGGCGACGAAGGCGAAAGAGGCCGGATCCGAGGGGAAAAAGGTTCATTTTACAACAAATATGAAGGACTTGAAAAGTCGCTTCCAAACCTAAACCGACCTGCTCTCCCACCGGGTATTGAAGCTGGTGGTCATGGTGGTTCACACGGTCGTCTTATGAACGAATTTATTAGTGCCATTTTACAAAAAAGAAAACCATTAATAGACATTGCTATGGCGCTTAACCTTACCGTTTCAGGCATTGTTGCTCATGAATCTGCATTAAAAAACGGAGAATTGTTGAAGATTCCACAATATGAATTTTAATAAATACTCAAAATAATAGAAAAGATTATACAACATGAGCTATGAAAAAGCTACAACTATATTTATTTATAACAATTGGCATCCTCTTTTTGAATGCATGTAATCAACAAAAAGAAACTGAAATAAATCACATAAAAATTTATTTTGAATCCGGACGATTTGGAGGATGGCCAGCGAATAATGGCGTCTGGATTTGGGGAAATGAAATCCTTGTTGGTTTTTCCAGAGGTTATCACAAAGACTTAGGATCTGAACTTCATAATATTGATCACGAACTACCCGAAGAACACATGTTTGCCCGTTCACTCGATGGCGGTGAAACCTGGAGTTTGGAAGATCCTTCGAAAGATGGAGTAATGATTGCAAGGGGAGTTTCACTTCATGGCACCGAACCCGACCCTGAAAACATGAAACCAATTGTCCAAATGCAGGAACCTATGGATTTTTCAAGTCCTGGATTTGTCTTAAAATTTTGGATGTTAGACGTGAATACGGGTCCATCAATCTTCTATTTTTCAAATGACAAAGGACATACATGGAATGGTCCATTCAGCCTTTCTGTTGATGGAAATGAAAAAATTTCGGCACGCGTTGATTATATGATTGAAGACAAAAACAGTTGTATGGTTTTTCTAACAGCTGCTAAATCCAACAACGAAGAGGGACGTGTTTTTGTTGCCCGCACCGATGACGGCGGAATTTCATGGCATTTTGTATCGTGGGTGGGCAATGAACCAGAAAAAGGATTTCGGATTATGCCTTCAACCGTACGCACTTCTGAAAAAAAGTTGATCCTGACCTCACGAGTAAGCGAAGAGCTGGGAGACTGGAATGAATTATCTCCAAAAGAAAGAAAAACTAGCCGCTACATCGATTCGTGGTTAAGTATTAATAATGGGAAAAATTGGGAATACATGGGTAATCCGGTGGATGATTTAGGAGAAGGAAATCCACCCAGCCTAATTAAATTAAAAGACGGACGTTTGTGTTTGACTTATGGCTACCGTGCTTCTCCATATAGTATTTGTGCAAAAATCAGTGCTGATAATGGTAGAACATGGAGTAACGAAATTCTTTTACGAAACGATGGCGCGGGGCGGGACATTGGCTATGTACGAAGTGTGCAACGCCCAGACGGCAAAGTGGTTACGATCTATTATTTCCAGGATAACAAGCAAGCTGAAAGGTATATCGGGTGTTCTATTTGGGAGCCGCAAGAATAATAACGGATATCCAATCCAGTGAATAATAAGGGTTTTGAACAATTTATATTTTTATTTCTATTGAATTAATTTATAATATTGTGCCATGTAATAAGGTAGCAAAAAGAAAGTCCCTTCCTGTTCAGAATTTCCTCCACCAACTTCCTGGAAAAGCAATTCAAAACCATCACGATCCTGTCGTACATGTCCCCGTTCATCAACTGGCAAAGCATATCCATTAATTCCCCAGCCCATTGTTGATTTTTGTCCCGGCGTAGGATCAAAAACAACATCGAGTCGGTGGGTATTATCCATTTTATAACCCACCAAATCCAATGGAATACCTTTTAATGTTTCCAGAATTCCTTCACCCAAAGACGGTACTTTTTTTAATTCGCTTGTGGCTAATTTTGTAAAACCACCCGCTTCCTGAAACACTTCTCCCGAATCAAAGAAACCTTCATCAACAACCTGAGAAAAATTGTTTGCCAACGATTCATAAATCGTATTCCAAAATGCATTTTCCTGTTTACTCATGTGTAACCACGAATTTTCAAGCGACATCCTGTACATTATCAGAAGTTCCGGATCTTCCTCATAATTCATCAATCCGTACATACTCATCAAACATAAATTATTGTCCCATGGCACTACATTTCCGGGAGGAAAAAATTCTTTCCCGTGCATGGCATTTATATGGTAATTGTGCTCGTTTCGCAGCATTGCGGCAACCTCGTCATATTTAGTATCGCCGGTAACATGTTTCGCAACATTCAAAAACGACAACATCATCATGGAGTTCAAACCGCGCTGATCCCAGCCCCAAATCGAATTGCAAAATTCCGGCGAAAAATCGCCCCACCGTGTAGATTTTCCATCAAAATCCTTTAAATAAAACCCATTGCGAATCAGATGATCTGTTATGGCTGCAACAACTTCCCGAACAGGTTCTTTTTCAGCTTCTGTTTTTGCCACCAAATCGTAATAAATTCCATAAAAAAAATAATGTCCGGCCAGTTCGTCTGAGCTGGTGTCGCATTTCCACAAATATTTTCCGTCTTTGCTTTTTACAAAACGGGGATTTATATCTTTCCAAAAAGGGTCGTGTTTCTGAACATTCAAGTTCATTTTATGACTATATTCAGGATCTGCCAAGGGTTCCGGCCAATCAATGGGCACAATAACCCGCGCGGGAAATCCGGGTTCGTGAGTAATATCAACCAACCATTTACAAGCATTAAAACTTCGGGTTGCCAGTTCTTTTGCCTCCTTGTCACCAGTAACAGCGTATCGAAATGCCTGCGCAGCGCCATACATCGAAGTGTACATTCCATCGTTATCAGAAATACCCGGAGTGGAAGAGGAAACATCGTAAGGGATTTTCAATTCGTTGGGAGCAATAAATCCCATCCGTTGATGCCGCGTTTCGGTTTGATGTGTAAAATATTCTGCCTTTTTTTCAAAAGTCATTTGTTGCCGAATTATTTGTCCAGCCCCCTTATTTGTTGCAAACCATGCAGTTCCATCTTCCTGAATTGCAATGGCGTTTACAAAATCATCGGGTAACCACCTCAAACTAAAACGGTAGTGAAATTTATTGTTTTCAAACCTGATTGCGCCAATTTCGGTTCCAAACCAAACAATTCCGTTAGCACCAGCAGTGGCACAGGTAAAATGATTGTATGGCAATCCTTCTTTCCCTGAAAATAATTTCCAG
>CAYZBC010000384.1:0-4728 GCA_964476535.1 uncultured Maribellus sp. | reverse complement strand
TTCCAGCGGACAAAATTTACTCAGTATTATAGACGACCTTTTTGACATTACTCTAATTGAAGCCGGTGAAACAAAAGTGAGAAATGAAGAAACAACATTGAAAACTATTTTTTACGATGTTCATTCGGTAATTGAAGCGAAAAAGCAAAGAGATAATAATGATGAAGTTGAATTAAAGTTGAACTTTTCGTCAGAAAAAGAGGATTTTTCTTTTAACACAGATGCGAACAAGATCAAACAAATATTAATCAATTTATTAAAAAACGCACTCAAATTCACACACGAAGGATACATTGATTATGGTTGCGAATTGATTTCAGAACAACACAAGGCATTTTTGAAATTTTATGTAAAAGACTCGGGAATTGGTATTTCGAAAGATAAACAGGAACTAATTTTTGACATATTCAGGCAAGTCGAAGATAACCATACCCGAAGTTACGGTGGAACCGGAATTGGATTATCCGTTGCAAAACGATTGTCCGAAATTTTGGGTGGTAAAATTTGGCTCGAATCAGAAGTAGGAGTTGGGAGTACATTCTATTTTACTATTCCTGTTCAAAAGCCGGATGATATTAATCTACCTTCTTTGGAAGAGGAAGAGTCAGCAACGAGAATCGCAAAAAAAAGAAAAACAATTTTGATTGTGGAAGACGATTTAATGAGTTTTAAATTTATTGAGATTGTACTTGCTAAATTAGAAATAGATTTTGTTTGGGTAAAAAATGGGGAAGAAGCAATTCGAACATGTAAAGAAAATCCGGATATTGATTTGGTACTTATGGATATTAATCTACCTATATTGAATGGATATGCCGCTACAAAAGAGATAAAACAAACTCTACCCAATCTTCCAATAATTGCCCAAACCGCCTTTGCAATTGCGGGCGACCGTGAAAAATCGCTGGAGGCAGGTTGCGATGACTACATTACAAAACCAATAAATAAAGATGAATTGGCTGAGATAATTTGGAAATATTTGAACAAATAATTCTGGAGACATTCATTAGTCGTTTGATAGGCATTTTAGAATTATTCAAGGTCAGTGTTTGTTATTCAGTTGTCATCAATGACAGAATTATTTTTGAAAGATCCAACACCCCTACTGTCTTCACAGTCAGGAAGGTGAAATTGACGCATCACTAATCAATGCTCCTTTTGTTTATGCACGTTCAACCGTTTTATACTTAAACACCTTTTCGTAATTTTGTAAATTCTGTTTCATTATGAAAGTAAAAACCTTATTTTAGCTTAACTTTCTACCCCGTTAAATGAAACAAGTTCGGTTTTTAATTGTCTCTAAAAAATATCCGGAAAATCACTTGTAATACCAATTTTACTAAATAGTGTCGCATATTCGACAACTCGCTAAGCGATTACCACTTTCAATTTAGGTTAAGCGGCAAATTAAAATTAAATTGGTACAATTAGCAAAATAAGTTAAGTATAAATGGCTATCTTTCTAGAACCTTAGAATTGTAAAAAAAATAGAAAATGAAATCAAGAAAACGATTTATTTCAGCATTCTTTGTTCTGCCTTTGGTATTGTTATTCATGCTAAATTCAAAAGCACAAAACAATGAAAAAAATATAAAGGTTGGTCCACAACCCGATGGAAGTATTTTGGTGCCAACAAATCAGTTGTTGCGTCCAGCCGGGTTTCAGGTTGAGTTTCCCGGGAGGCCGGTAGATTTGGCGTTGATTCACAATAAGGAATTATTAGTGGTAAAAAACAGATCTTCGCTTGATATTATTCGTATTCGAGATCGAACCATTTTACAATCGTTGCCATTGGTTAAAAGTGGAAGTTCGTTTACCGGTTTATGTGTTTCTGAAGATGAGAAGAAGTTATTTGTAAGCGATGCGAAAAATCAGATTCAAGTTGCAACAATGGATGATAATCTGGTTCTTCAATGGGGAAAGGCAATTAAATTACCCGCTCCACTAATTGGTGGCGATGTAGTTCCGGGAGGGCTGGCATTAAATGAACAGCAAAATAAAATTTTCGTTACGCTGAGTCGTAATAATTCGCTTGGGATCGTAAATATTAATGATTCAAAGGTAATTGAAATTCCGGTTGGGATTGCACCGTACGATGTTGTACTCGCTTCCGAAACAAAGGCGTATGTTAGTAACTGGGGAGGTAGAATACCCAAAGAGGGAGAGTCAACTTATAATTCTTCCGGCAGTCAGGTGCTGGTCGATCCGCTAACCGGAATTGCAAATAATGGAACGGTGTCAGTTGTCGATTTAACATCCTATAAACAGATTAATGAAATTGAAGTGGGCTTGCATCCCAGCGAAATGGTTTTGAGTGCCGATGGTTCTAAACTTTTTGTGGCTTGTGCCAATAGTGATGTTATTTCTGTAATTAATACAAGCACCGACAAGGTTGTTGAAGAAATTTCGGTGCAGATGGACAAAGATTTACCATTTGGTAGTTCCCCAAATGCTTTAACAATTTCTACGGACGGGAAGACTCTTTACGTTGCCAACGGTACTAATAATGCCATTTGTGTAATACAACTTGGTACCCCCAATATAATTCTTGGAAATATTCCAACCGGATGGTATCCCGGATCTGTTGTTCTCGACGAGAAAACAAACACACTATTTGTGGCAAATATAAAAGGAGTTGGATCGCGAAATCAACGGACAGATAGGGCGGGATACAATACGCACGACGTTCTTGGATCGGTTTCCATAATTCCTCTTCCCAACGAGCAAAAGTTGGCAGAAATGACAAATATTGTCTATCGAAATAATTCCTTTGTGCAAAAATTAGTGGCTGAGAAGTCTTCTAATAAATCAAAAAGGAAGGTGCCGGTCCCACAAGTATTGTCCCAGAAATCGCATTTTAAACATGTGGTTTATATTATTAAAGAGAATCGAACTTACGATCAGGTATTTGGAGATATGCCGCAAGGTAATGGTGATAATAATCTTGTGCATTTTGGGCGAGAGGTTACTCCGAATCACCATAAATTAGCCGAAGAGTTTGTTTTATTAGACAATTATTATTGCAGCGGATTGTTAAGTGCCGATGGTCATCAATGGACCGATGAAGCGTTTGTAACCGATTATATTGAGAAATTTTTTGGTGGCTTTACACGCAGTTATCCTTACGATGGCGACGATGCGTTGGCATACGCAAGCTCAGGGTTTATTTGGGATAATGTGTTGCGAAATGGATTAACATTCCGAAATTATGGCGAATTTGTTGAAGCCGTAATTGAGCCCGATAATGCAACTTTTATGGATATTTATCAGGATTTTTTAGATGGAACTGGAAAGATTAAGATTCGTGCAAAAGCAAATCTTGAGCAATTAAAACCTAATTTATGTCCTACCTATGTTGGGTTTCCCAACATAGTGCCGGATGTATATCGGGCGGCTGAATTTATTAAGGAATTAAAGGAATTTGAAAAGAATGATAATTTCCCCAATTTCACGATAATGCTTTTACCAAACGATCACACCTCCGGAACACGTCCTGGTTCACCGACTCCTCGCGCTGCTGTTGCAGATAATGATTTGGCATTAGGACAAATTGTTGATGCAATTTCACACAGTAAATTCTGGAAGGAGACTTGCATTTTTGTTACTGAAGACGATCCTCAGGCAGGTCTCGATCATGTGGATGGACACCGTACTGTTGGCTTGATTGTTAGTCCATACACGAAACGGGGTGATGTTATTTCAACCTATTATTCTCAATTAAATATGGTGCGAACCATGGAGAATATATTGGGGATTCCTCCCATGAATCAATTTGATTTGGCGGCAGAACCAATGACTGACTGTTTTCAGAACAAACCAGATTTTGCTCCATTTACAGTGTTGCCGAATAATATTCGCCTCGATGAAATAAATCCATCTCTGGAAAGTTTAATTGGGAACCAACTTCACTGGGCAAAAATGTCGTTGAAACAGGATTTAGACGATGTGGATAGAATTGAAGAAGATACATTTAATCGAATTATCTGGCATTCAGTAAAAGGTTACGATGTCCCGTATCCGTTACTGTTACCTAAATAATATTGTAGTTATTTCTAATCATAGTATTCCTCTTTTTCATATTTTTACTTCATGCAAATTACCGGAATAATATTGGCGGGCGGCAAAAGTTTGCGAATGGGCACCGATAAAACGTTTATCAAAATAGATGGAAAAACAATCCTTGAACTTGCCATTGAATTGATTCAGCCGTTTTGCGATTCACTTTTGATTAGTTCAAACAATCCTGCTCACGAAAAATTTGCGTATAAAATTGTTCCCGATGAAATAAAAGATTGTGGACCGTTGGGTGGAATTTATTCCTGTTTAAAAAAGTCAGAAATGGAATGGAATTTTGTAATCAGTGTTGACTCTGCTTATGTTGAACCCGAATTTATTCAATTTCTGATAACTGAAATTGGTAAATTTGATGCTGTTGTTCCTGTTCATTCAAAAGGGAAAGAACCTTTAATTGCGTTGTATCATAAAAACAGTTTGTCCAAAATTGAGAAGATGTTGAAATCGGGTAATTTTAAAATGCATAATTTGTTTAATGTGATAAATACGCAATTTGTAGATGCGCAAAAATGGGTTGAGAAATATCCTAAATTGTTTTTAAACCTGAACCGCCCGGAAGATTTGAAATAAGGGTTCCAAATCTATTCTAATTTTAAATTTTTAAAATAAATGGAGAACATTAGTTGATTGGTTTATATTTTTTGGAATTTATTT
>CAYZBC010000383.1:0-4730 GCA_964476535.1 uncultured Maribellus sp. | reverse complement strand
TATTTTTTCTGATAAATTTGATTGTCAATTACTTATGGGAAAATCATTCGTTTTAGAAATTGCTGACATTCAACGCGTTACGCATTTCACGGGAGAAGATTGCATACCCCATTTAAATTAATATGAAAAAAATATCATTAAAAATCATTGGAATCTTTGTCATTATAGCAACCATTTGTTTGTCCTGCCGCAAAGAAGGTAAAATAGAACCTATCAGGGTAGCCATAGAAATGGATATTGGGGAATCCAAAAATATTAAACTTGGGAATGGTGAATTGGTAAAGCTTACATTGCTTGCCATAAACGAACAACGTGATAGTTTGCGCGATGCTATTAGGGCAGTTTCGGTAACAGTTTCTGTTAATGGGCAGGAAACTGTTCTAAACTCGGGGAATTATAATCTACCTCAAACTGTTGGGTCAGTTCAAATTGATTGCCCCATTACAAGTGGGTACTATAAAAATACATCTAAAAATCGGTGGGGATTGTCAAAAGACGCCCGTTTCAGGATTTGGACTAAAGACTCTCCTTATTTAAAACCAGGGACTTTCATTTACACAATTAGGCAGGCTTGGTTTTCAAATATGACTCAATCGGGGAATGAACCCACGTATGTAGATTTTGGGGAAGATATTAACAACAAAAAGATATATTACCATTCAGGACTTGATATTGGGGGAAGTGAAGGTAAGGAATAATTATATCTGCGACAGATGGTTTGGTAATTTCTGCCCATAATAAAAATCTTAGTGGTTATGCTGATTTTCCAGGTGATACCCGCACAGATGTTGTATATATTACCGACCCCCGTGGCTGGTATATTCGTTACAGCCACCTTGACAGCATTTACCCTTCAATTCAACCGGGAGTAAAAGTAAAAAAGGGTGAACCAATAGGCCTGGTTGGGAAAAAAGGTGCTAGTGGAGGTTGGGTACACCTTCATTTTGAAATTAAAAATAAAGAGACCTTGTCCGGGGAATGGGAGGTAGAACAAGCTTATGCTTATGCTTGGGAAGCGTACGTTAATGAGTATAATCCTGATCTGTTAGCAGTAGCACGGCCTCACTATCTTTCATACACCGGAGAGGAAATCGTTTTTGACGGGAGGAAATCAAAGAGTTTTGGCAATGGAAAACTATCTTATCAGTGGCAGTTCTCAGACGGGGAAATTGTTGATGCCCCGGTTGCCATTAAAAAATATGAGGAACTAGGAGAATACAGTGAGATACTTAAAGTAAGCGATTCAAATGGCAATGTGGATTACGATTTTTCAGTGGTTCAGGTTTACAATAAAGAAGAGCCTCAGAAAAAGATACCCACGATACAGGCGTCGTTCTTCCCAACTGTTAATATAAAGGCAGGGGAAGCTGTTGCCTTTTTTGTACGTACATTTAATATGCACATTGGGAACGAAGTTTTTGATTTTGGCGATGAATCCCCTGAAATACTTGTTAAGTCAAATTTTGTTAAAAAGAAAGAAGCGTCCAAAGGAAAGTTTGCGCAAACCCTGCATACATTTAAAAAACCGGGGATTTATATTGTTAGCGTTGAACGGGAAAATGAAAATGGATTCAAAGCGACTGTCCACTTAAAAGTTGAAGTAAAAGAATAATACTATGATATCGAGAAGGAATTTTATAAAATCATCGTCCTTGGTTGGATTTGCAAGCTTTTCAGGGGTTTTCCTCCAGTCGCTACATTCCAACCGTAAAAGATTGAAAAAAATTACAGTTATGAAGGAGGAATTAATACTCCTTTAATTGCATGGTGGCCGGGGAGTATTGCATCTGGCTCTGTTTCCCGTTTTCAAGGGCATTTTATTGATTTTATGCCTACATTAGTTGAACAAACCGAAGCAGAATACCCGAAAATTTACGACGGACAAAAAATTACTCCAATGCAAGGGCAAAGTCTTTTACCGATTTTAAAAGGTGAGGATTATGAAAGAGAAGATCCTCTTTACTGGGAATGGCGGCAAGGACAAGCAGTATTGCATAAGTCATGGAAATTAGTGAGGCACGGGTTTCAAAAATCATGGGAATTGTATAATTTTGATACAGACCAATCAGAAATAAATAATCTGGCGGCTGATAATCAGGACAAAGTTGGAGAATTGGAAACTCTTTTTAAAAACTGGAAACTATCACTTCCGGTATTTTCTGAAAATCAGCGGGATTATTAATATTTTGTTACTACTCAGCAGGTTTAATGGGTTGAATATGTAATACTTATAGTTATTAAAATTCTTAAAAATTTCACTGCTAAATAAATGTCGATTCTTTAATTTGCTGTCTTTCAGTAAATTAACAAAATTAATAAGATATCAACAAAAGTGTAACCCATTGATTACCAAGGAATATTCCTGCTGAGTAGTAACAATATTTTTGAATTTCCTGCGTATTTAAGGATTATCAATAATTTAAAATTGTAAAAAATATCTCTTAGCTTTATAGCAAAATCTGTCCAATAGGTTTAGACGTTAAACACTGGAATAAATCTCAATTAAAAAATGCCTTATGAAAACTATTTGTAACATCATTAAACAATATATACTCCTGTCGGGTTGTTTTTTTATTTTCTTTTCACTCCAGACAACAGCGGCATCTTTCTCTCATAAAAATAACCCAGTTGGATCAGACACATTGAAACGCTTACAAAATCTCGAAAAAATACTGGAAGTACTTCCACTTGACCGTATTTCAAACGGACGTGTTTCATATCTGGATGAAACTTTTGACGATTGGCTCGAACGAACTGGAGAACTGCCGCCCGATTTCGATGAAATGCCATCCATTCCGTTTCTGCCCAATCCGTTGGTAATTGATGAAGAAGGTAAAAATATTCCCGTAAAAACACCCGAACAATGGAAGCAAAAAAGGGAGTGGATGAAAAAACAACTTGAATATTACATTACGGGAACCCGCCCTCCAAAACCGGATAACCTTAAGGTAAAAATACTTAATGAAAAAAAAGACGGAGAAACTTTTTTAAGAATGGTGGAGCTGTCTTTCGGTCCTGAACATGAGGCAAAACTTACCGTAGAACTAATGATTCCGCCGGGAAAGGGACCCTTCCCGGTATTCCTTACCCAGTGGAACCATCGCGAATGGGCCCAGGTTGCCGTTAGAAGGGGTTATATCGGTTGCGTCTATGCAGGCGCCGATGCCAGGGATGACTCCGAAGATTATTCACGTATATGGGCCGAGAAATACGATTTTACCCGGTTAATGAGAAGAGCTTTTGGAGCATCGAGAGCCATTGACTATCTCTATACGCTTCCGGTGGTAGATAAGGGTAAAATAGGAATTACCGGACATTCCAGAAATGGGAAACTTTCGCTGATTGCCGCGGCATTTGACGAACGTATAACGGCCTGCATTCCAAGCAGCGGTGGCACCGGAGCAGAAGTACCCTGGCGGTATTGCACCCAAAAATATGATATTGAAGATATTGCATTGCTTTCGTGTGCCCGGCCGGCATGGCTGCATCCCAGATTACGGTTTTTCGTCGGTCGGGAACAAAAATTGCCCGTTGATCAAAATTGCTTCATGGCGCTTATTGCTCCCAGAGGTTTGATGCTAAGTACTGCAATTAGTGAAGGAGCTAGCAATCCGTGGGGAATTGAAGAAGCTTATCATGCCAGTCAAAAAGTATATAAATTTTTGGACGCCCAAAACAACCTAGCTATCCGGTCGCGCCATGGATTACACAGTGTCAGTGCTCGCGACATGGAAGATTATATCGATTTTTTTGATTATGTGTTTAAGCGTAACAACCACCAACCGGAGAATAAACTGTATTACAGTTATACTTTTGAAAAATGGCTGAACATAAGTAGGGAGCAAATCAATCCATTGGATTATCCGGTAAAAAACAATAATGATTTGTTGATAGATGATCATAACCATAAAATTCGTTCGGCGGCCGGATGGGAAAACAAAAAAGATAATATCCGCAAAGATATCCAATGGGCTTTGGGCGATGAACCTCCCGGCATAACCAATCCCGGCCCAGGAAGCCTGGATAATAAAGGAAGGGGAGAAAACAGTTTCGGAACTTTTCTTATGCGCCCCAAAGTTACATCAACAATGGGAGTTATGGAGATTAGTCCGTACAATGGGTTCGGTGATCAATTGTTTGGAACACTATATTACCCTATGAATAAAAAAGGAGAACCTGAAAATAATCATTTACCAGTCGTTATCTACCTGCATGAGTACGATTATTCAAAAGGATATAACTCATACCATGATGTAGCTTCCATATTTCATTCAATCGTCGACAAGGGCTATGCAGTATTTGCTTTTGATATGCTGGGTTTTGGAAACCGTATTGAAGAAGGGACACGTTTTTACCAACGGTATGCCCATTGGTCAAAAATGGGAAAAATGGTGGCGGATGTAAAAGGAGCCGTAGATGCGCTTTCAAATCTTGATTTTGCTAACAGTTCAAAAATATTTGTAGTTGGATATTCGCTTGGCGCCACTGTCGGGTTGTATGCTGCTGCACTGGATGAACGGATTGCTGGCATCGTTTCTGTCGCCGGTTTTACACCAATGCGCATGAATACTTTAAAAAGGGGCACTGAGGGTATCATGGCATATTCCCATTTACACGGTTTGTTGCCACGATTAGGCTTTTTTGTTGATAATGAATCTCGCATCCCGTATGATTTTCATGAAGTATTGGCTTGTATTTCCCCAAGACCAATATTGGTTGTTGCTCCTATG
>CAYZBC010000382.1:0-4748 GCA_964476535.1 uncultured Maribellus sp. | reverse complement strand
TTGCGAAAGGTTTAGTAACAATAATAAACCGGAATTTACAGACCAAGAGATTATGACAGTATACCTGTATACCATGCACCATGAAGGGCATATGAAAGCAAAGCATATCCACCGTTTTGCTTCAGAATACCTAAAGTCTTGGTTTCCCAAGCTCGGGAGCTATCAAGCCTTCAACAATAGGCTAAATAAGTTAGGTGGTGCTTTTACCAGGCTGGTTGAAATCCTTTTGGTAGATTTTCAGCCAGAAGATTGCTGCCTTGACCAAAGTTTATTGGATTCAATGCCCATTATAACTTGTTCAGGAAAGCGTTCAGGCAAGGTTGCAACTGAAATAACAGATAAAGGGTTCTGTTCAACAAAAGGGATATATTACTATGGTCTTAAGCTGCACCTACTGGGGTTTCGTCGTATTGGTAAATTACCTCATCCTGAGCAGATATTGTTTACCCCAGCCTCTGTCAATGATGTTACTGTATTTAAAGAAGCATGGTCTGGGATTGAAAATAGGACCTTTTGGGGCGATAAAATATACTTTATAAACGAGCTTAATGAACACATGTTAAAACATCAAAATTTAGAAATGCTCACGCCAGTGAAAGCAGTAAAAGGAATGCCTGAAGTAATTAAGCAAAGAATCAAAGCAGCTAATGATTTATTCTCAACGGCTGTTTCACGGGTTAGGCAACCTGTCGAGGCAATATTCAATTGGTTGATTGAAAAGGCCGATATTCAAAAGGCCAGTAAAGTTAGATCTACTAAAGGTCTAATGGTTCACGCATTTGGACGATTGGCTGCTGCTTTTATAACATTAGCAATTTAACCCTTGATTCGCATTATCTATACAAAAGGAATTTAATATGAAAAATATTTTCACTACGATTGCAGTTCTCATGCTCGCCAGTTTCGGTTTATTTGCACAAGAACTTGAATACAAAGTATGGCAGTTCCATGTGATGAAGCCAGATTATGTAAGAAAGGTGATGAGTGTTGCTAAGGATTATGATATCAACACGGTTTCCTTTTCCCACAAAATGATTGGAGAAACCTCTGACCTGTATTCTGAAGGTAGATTCTCTCAAAGAGGAAATGAATTGCGTCAGTTGGCATTAAACGCTAAAGCAAATAATCTGAAAACATGGATTTGGGTTCATGAATTAGACAATGTACCGGAAAAGTATCTTAATGGCAAGATTGTTCAAATGGACAAAAGGGGCTTTTGGTCGTGGCTCGAAAAAAGGTACGAGAAGCTTTTTAAAGATTTTCCGGAATTTGACGGAATCATTCTTACTTTTCACGAAACACAATACAAAATCTTTTCCGACACGGAGGTAAACTCAAAATTATCAAAACCCGATCGCTTTGGTAAGATGGTGGCTACCATAAACAAGGCATGCTTGAAATATGATAAGGAATTTGTGGTACGCACTTTTTTATATGAACCAGAACAACTTGATTGGGTAAAAGAAGGATTAATAAAGGCTGATGCCGGGAACATAATCATTCAGTCCAAATGTGTTCCCCACGACTGGCAACCCTATTATCCGCATAATCCTTTGATAGGAGCTTTCCCAAACAACAGGCAGATAGTAGAGTTTGATTGCTCTTCAGAATTTACCGGTAAGAACAGAATACCTTTTGCAAGCGCTCAATACTTTACATATCGCTGGAAATACGGGCTCAGGTTTCCAGAGGTTCGCGGATACCTTGCACGTCTTGACCATGATGGGTACGATGGATTCTTCACTCCTAATAATATCAACACTTATACGCTTTTCAGGTTAGATCAGGATTCTACATTAACATCCGACCAGATCTGGAAGGATTGGGCAGAAGAGAGATATGGTAAAGAGGCTGCTAAGTTCGTCATCAAAGCGCTGTATGATTCTAAAGAGATTATCAAAAAAACACTCTATCATCTGGAGTTCTGGATTACTAATAAATCCTTGCTTCCCCGGTTTTCATACGCTGATGGCCATATCTCTTCGAGAACCTTGGCCAAATGGTATCCGGAAGAACTACGTTATAGAGAAATGGAGAATCTGTTAAATCATCCGGATGCAGAGATTTACGAAAAACTTTTGGAAGAAAAGGATGATGCTATAACCATGATTCTTTCATCAATGGTTCATTTGGAAAAAGGCAAACCGTATTTGAAACCGGATGATTATGATGATCTGCGATGGAGAATGGACAATATGCTCAGGGTTGCGATTATTTGGAAATTGCATACAGAAGCATTCTTCGGATATAAAATACTGAAAGAAGGGCATATCGTGCCGGGATTATTTGAACGTGTTGAGCGTGCCATCAATGGACTATTTAAGCAAGCACAGCTTGCGAAATCAAATCCAATTGTAGGAGATTTGCCTCCAGGTGGTGCCAGCAATATAACTAAAGTAGCGGAAGAATTAAAAGATAAATTGGAATCCATTCAATTGAAATATAGACCTTGACAATGACGGATTTACAAATCTGGAGGTATATTTATGCGTTTTGGTATTTTAAGCTTATACTGATAGTTGAAAAAAACATTGACTACTATTTTTTCAGTCCGCAATTTTATTGTTTTATGAGTATGAATGAAATATGTTTAAAATGAATATTAAACATATATTACACTAAATTTTAAAACTAAATATGAAGAATTTAATCCTTTTATTTCTTGTTTTGGCCTTATTATGCTGCAACACATCAAAAAAGAAAACAGAAACAGTACAGCAATCGGACCAACAAGTATCTTGGGCAATTCAGTTTGCTAATGCTACAATGTCACGATTCGATAGTTTAATTCATTACAATGGTGCCAAACCAAAATATGAATACGATTATGCTTTTTTTGGCATGGCAATAGATAAGCTAAGTAGCACCGATAAAAAGTATTCAGATTATTCAAGGGTATATATCGATTATTTTGTTCAAAAAAATGGTACAATTAAAGGCCATAAAACATCTAATTACAATATCGACCGAATCCGACCGGGAAATAATATGCTTACATTGTATAAGCGAACTGGCGAGAAAAAAATATAAAAGGGCCATTGAAACTTTGGTTGCTCATATGGAAGGACAACCAAGAACCAATGCAAAAGGATACTGGCATAAGAAAAGGTATCCATCACAAATGTGGCTCGATGGAATTTATATGGCATCGCCATTTTTGGCTCACTATGCTAAAGAGTTTGATCAGCCAAAATGGTATGATGAAGTTACTTTTCAACTAAAATTGATTTACGAAAAAACAGTCGAACCTAAAACAGGTTTGCTTTACCATGCCTGGGACGAAAGCCGTGAACAACGCTGGAGTAATCCGGAAACTGGTCAATCCAAACATTTTTGGAGCCGAGCAATTGGTTGGTATACCATGGCTATTGTCGATGTTCTTGATTATTTGCCGGAAGATCATCCACAACGAAAGGATTTAATCGAAATTCTAAACAATGTTTGTAATGCATTGATAAAAGTTCAGGATGAAAAAACAAAACTTTGGTACCAGGTACTTGATATGGGAGGGCGTGAAGGAAATTACATCGAAGGATCGGGCTCGGCAATGTTCATTTACACCTTTGCGAAAGCAGCAAAACAAGGCTACTTGCCTAATCATTTCCTCGGAATTGCAGATAGAACTTTCGATTCATTTATTGATGTGCTTGTGGTTAAAGGAGACGATAGTTTACCTGTTTTAACCAATGTGTGCGGCGGTTGTGGCCTTGGCGGAAATCCTTATCGTGAAGCCGACTACGAATATTACATAAATGAAAAGCGAGTAGATAACGATCAGAAAGGTGTTGCTCCTTTAATATTGGCGGCAATTGAGTTAGATAAGTAAGAAAGGAATCCTTTGCTCTGGTAAACGAAAACTTTACATTTTACCTTTATTTTAATTAATTAAACTATTATGAAAAAAAATATAAATTCATTTCTCGTCCTTATACTTCTAATATCTTCTTTTGGATGTAAATTTAATAGAACTGAAAGTTCATCAACAGTGGCAGATTCTGAAGCAAAAAAGTCGATCAAATATTATTTTAAAAATATTCAGGCAATCGATCATTGGAATTTACGTTACCACAAACGATATGATGTATTTACTCTGGAAGAACAGGTTGCTCAGATTAAAGCTAATATGGATGTGGCAGCAGAATTTGGTTTTAACAGTTACCTTTTGTTTCAAAAAAATGCATTTCAGGAATTGTTAAGCTGGGGTGGAAAGCATGTACCTGATAAAGATTTGCAGAGTGCCATAAGAGATGTAATTGTTTATGGAAAATCTAAAGGATTGGATCTTTTTCTTCATAGCAACCAGTTTGCATGGCCCGATGATGTGGGAGTTAATTTTAAAGATTCAGATAAATCCTGGCAGGTATTTGAAAGTGCGATGAAAGAGTTAATCGAAACTTTTCCCGACGTGGCCGGGTATGAAGTAACGGGTGATGAAACTGAAGGAATGTTGGATACCAAAGAAGGTTTGTTGAAATTTCATAATTTAACAGCAACCGCACTGAATTCGGATGGAAGGGAGAGGATTGCGTTGATGAGAACCTGGCAACGGTGTGAGTTTTTGGGAGCTCCTGAAGAGGAACTGGGAGAGGGAGACGAGCCAAACCTGATATATTCAATAAAAAATACGGCAGGTGATTTTAATATTCCTCATTCTTTGGATACTTCATATATTAAATCAGGTGTTGATGGCAGTAGAATTTTGGTTGAATTTGATGCCTGGAGGGAATATGAAACCCATGGGATTTTTC